>NZ_JALOCP010000119.1:0-1310 GCF_030511745.1 Paraburkholderia sp. SECH4 | reverse complement strand
GGCTTTAGGGAAGGTCTGCACAACCCGTTTCCTGCACGTCGCGCGGTTTGCTGCCCGCGTTGTAGTGGCGGCGAAGATGCTGGGACCTCGATCACAGTTTTATTCGAACCGCGGCAACGTGCGTTTGCCGAAACTCATGGCGTCTGCGCCCGCATGTTTCACGCTTTGCGCAGTGCCTTACGCGTCATCCACAGATTGCCCAGCGCAAACAGCGTCGTGATCTGGGCAGTGTTCTTCATCAGGCCCCGGTATCGGGTCTTCGTATAGCCGAACTGTCGCTTGATGATCCGGAATGGATGCTCCACCTTGGCGCGGACGCCGGCCTTCAGGCGTTCGATCTGATCGTATATCGCGTCCAGACGATCACTCAGGTCCAGTTTTCTGCGCTTGCCTGGTCCCATTGCGACATGCCAGCGCACTGAATCGTCCACGCATCGCTTCTGAATGCCCTGATATCCGGCATCAGCGTACACATCCGCCTCTTCGCCGTGTAGCAACGCTTCGGCTGTATTGATGTCCTGAGCGTTGGCAGCTGTGCCGATGACCGTGTGAACCAGGCCAGATTCCGCGTCCACGCCGATGTCGGGTAGCGGCAGCGCATTGCTGCGCCACCGCCCCCTAAGAACCGGACGTGCGAGTCGCCCCGCATCCGGCTCAAGCCATTCGTCAGCCCCATCGGATGGGACCGGGCAATCAACCATCGGTCGCGGTTCGACGACGGGCAAAGTAGGACGACCACGCAAGGTCAAAGGGATTTGCCTGACCACGTATCTTCACGTGCCGAACAATTGGAATCATCGTGGCTCGGAACAGCCGAATTACTCCGCGGGCTTTGGTCCGCGCGGTAAACGCCCAAGTACGATGTCCCTCTACGTGGAAGTATTTGTGCTTCACCCAACCCGTGCCTTTCGTGGGATGCCGACGCATAGCCCATTTCCATAAGAGTTGCCAAATGTGAGCATCTATCGACGTAAAATGAGACTTGGAAACCACATGACGGTGGTACATGGCCCAACCTCGAATCACAGGGTTGAGTTGTAAAATCAGATTCGTCTGTGTGGCACTCGTGTTATTCCTCACGATTTCCCTAACCTTTTCCAAGAGTGCCTTCACACTCTTGTTGGCCGGCTTGATGAGCAGCTTACCGCCATATTTGCGTATATTCTGCCCGAGGAAATCGAACCCATCGGCAATGTGAGTGACTCTGGTTTTCTCTTCCGAGAGTTCCAGGCCCCGAACGGTCAGGAATTGCTTGATCGCAGGGAGTACGTTCTGTTCCAGAATCTCTTTCGATACCCCGGTTACAACGA
>NZ_JALOCP010000118.1:0-1368 GCF_030511745.1 Paraburkholderia sp. SECH4 | reverse complement strand
GCAATGCTCTCAACTTAAGCCCCATTCCATCAAGCGACCTTGTACGCGAGATGGAGATGGGGTTTGGCTTTTCTGGGCGGTCGTGGGTAAGAGCGCGAGGGCTGAATACGACATCGGGCTCCGTGGATGGCGGGCATGAGATCGGCGAGCCGGTTCAGGCAGCGCTCAATCCGTAGCAGGCACGCGCCGAGGATCGGCTTGAGGGCGCCCAGCGCGTACAGACGGTTTGGATGACTGGTGTGGTCGTCTTTGGCTGGATCGTCCAGGTCATTGAGTAGCGTACACAGGTTATCAGCGACGGTTTTCGCACCGAAGTCCTGCTGCAGCGCCAGGTAATCCAGGCCGGTGACAGCCTCAAGCCGCAGTCGGTGCTTCAGACGTTTGAACGCTTCCTCAATACGCCAGCGTTGATGATAGAGCGCGCCGAAAGCGCTGGCCGGATAACGTTCGCGCTCCAGCAGCGAGGTCATCAGCACACGCACGCGGCCGCTGGGCGTGACGTCCCGGATCAGGCGCACGGTGGTAGGCGTGCGCGCCAGTTCATAGTCGCGGGCATCCTCTTCGTTGGGCGCGCCCAGTGTCACGACCTGCTCGGCCTGGCCGCTGCGCGCAAACGCGCTTACACATTTCCATCCTCGGGTATCCACGCGCAGGCAGAAGTGGATCTCGCGCTGCGCCAGCGCGGCCACCATCATGTTGCCAATATAGCCGCGATCAAGCAGCAGCAGATCGGTGTGCGGCTGAAGCACATCCAGCGCTTCGAACAGCATCTGCCGCTCGGCGCCGTCGGCCGGATGGAGCGCGGCATGCAACGTCAGTTCGGGCCCCGGCAGGAACAGCGCGAACGCGTAGTGATCGGCGCGCAACGCATGGCCCTGGCGGGTCGCCACCCGCAGCCGGGTGCCGTCGGCTGCGACCGGCCTCAGGCCGTTCCAGCGCATCGAGTCAATATGGGGTTGGGCGAGTTCAATCAGACGTGCGCGGGCCCGTTCGAACAGCTCGGCCGACAGCCCCCGGCGCGCCTTGCTGAAGGCCTGTGCACTGACGCCGCGGGTACGCACGCCGCGTTCGCCGAGCTCACCAAACAGGCCATCGAGTTCGGCCTGCACGCTCGCGCACATGCCCGACATCATCAGCGCGGCCATGCGCGGCAATGTCAGTGTGCGATTGCGGGTGAATGCAGTGGGAGAAAGACGCACGCGCTCAGCGAGCGCCGGATCGAACAGGAAATCGGAGAACTCAGCCAGGAGTTGGGAGGACGCTGGTATTTGAGTTCATATCGTCGATTTATCAATCAGTTATGCGATGAAGTTTACAGGTCGAACGCCCCGTATACAAGCCCTTTCGGGCTTAAGTTGAGAGCATTGC
>NZ_JALOCP010000117.1:0-1450 GCF_030511745.1 Paraburkholderia sp. SECH4 | reverse complement strand
CCAATACTGTTAACAAATTCGAATTTGTGTTAACTTTCAAGCGCCTGCAACGACAAGAAGAGCTTGAAGATGGCAAGAACGGAAGCAACGCTGCCCGGTGGTGCGAGGCTCGCGGACTATCTGGCGGTGGGGTATCTGGCGCTGAACTGCTCGCTGGGCGAGGTCAAGGAGGCGCTCGTGAAGTGCGGCGTGCATACGCGGCTACGCCGCGATATGCCGCGGGAAGTGCTGGTGTATTTCGTGATGGCGATGTGCCTGTATCCGCGCGTGGCCTATGAGGAAGTGTTTCGGCTGGTGATCGAGGGGCTGCGGCGCATCTACGGCGACCAGGTACGCGATGCGCAGGTCAGCAAGGCGGCGATCTCGCAGGGGCGTGCACGCCTGGGCTGGCAGGTGATGCGCGAGCTGTTCGCCCGGCAGGCAGCGCAACGCCCACGAACTGCAGGCGGCGACTATGCGGGCTACCGGGTCATGAGCGTGGACGGCTCGACGCTGGATGTGCCTGATGAGAAGGTCAATGCGGAGGCGTTCGGTTATGCGCAGGGCGGGCGCGGTGAGGCCGCGTATCCGCAGATTCGCTTTGTAGCGCTGGCCGAATGTGCAACGCACGCGCTGTGTGAGGTCCAGATGGGCGGGGTATGCGATGACAGCGAACAGGCGCTCACACGCCAGCTGTTTCCGGCATTCTCGGACGACATGCTGGTGCTGGCCGATCGCCTGTTCTATGGCTATGACATGTGGCGCGACGCGGTGGCCACCGGAGCGAAGCTACTGTGGCGCGTGAAGTCGAATTTGCGGCTGCCGTGCGAAGTGCCGCTGGCAGACGGTTCGTACCTGAGCACCGTCTATGCCAGCGACACCGACCGGCGACACCAGCGCAACGGCATGCGCGTGCGGGTCATCGAGTATCGCCTGGAAGGCGTGCCTGATGCTGAGCCGCAGTATCGCCTGATCACCAATCTGCTGGACGCAGCGGTAGCGCCTGCCATAGAACTCGCGGCGCTGTACCACCGGCGCTGGAAAATAGAAGAGATGTTTGACGAGATCAAGACACATCTGTGCGATGGCAAGAAGGTGCTGCGCAGCAAGACGCCTGATCTGGTCCGTCAGGAGTTCTATGCGTTAATGCTTACCCACGCGGCGATCCGTCGCCTGATGTACGAGGCGGCACAGGACAGCGGACAGCGACCCGAAGACTTATCGTTCGTTCATGCCGTGCGCGTGCTGAACCGACGCCTGCCCGAGGCGGCGGCTGTTCCCCCCTGAGCAGTGGCAAAGTTGGAGGCTCAGCTTACTGCGGGAAATCGCCAGCGGGCGCGCGGTGCAAAGCCGCGGCAAGCGCAATCCCCGCGGCGTGAAGCGAAAGATGTCGAATTTCCGGATCCGGCGACGATGGGAGCCGCTGAATCAGCGAATAGCGCCCAAAGTGGTTATCAAGTGAACAGTATTG
>NZ_JALOCP010000115.1:0-1489 GCF_030511745.1 Paraburkholderia sp. SECH4 | reverse complement strand
GCCGCCCCGCACAGGGGCAACGCTAATAGACCACTAACAATTCAAGGAAAGGCACTAAGGAAAGTCTGCAAAAGTCCTGGCATTGACGTGAGCGTGGACTATCCTGGGAGCAGGAGAATTTAAGGGGTGACGTGATGGCACAACTTGGCCTTGGTCTGGATCTGTCAACGAAACGCACGCGCAAGCGGGAATTTCTCGAAGAGATGAGGCGCGTGGTGCCGTGGTCGCAACTGATTGCCCTGATTGAGCCGCACTATCCGAAGGGTAAAACGGGACGGCCGCCATTTCCGATTGCCACGATGCTGCAGATTCACTTTATGCAGCAGTGGTTTGGTCTGTCAGACCCGGCGATGGAAGAAGCGCTCTATGACGTGCCGCTGTATCGCGACTTTGCGGGGCTTGACGACGGCATGACGCGATTGCCCGACGAGAGCACGATCCTGCGGTTTCGTCACCTGCTCGAAGCGCACGGTCTGGCTGTGCAGATGCTCGCGCTGGTCAATGAGATCCTGAGCGGGAAAGGTCTGATGCTCAAGGCCGGGTCGGTAGTCGACGCCACATTGATTTCTGCGCCCAACTCGACGAAGAACGCCTCAGGTACGCGGGACCCGGAAATGCACCAGACGAAGAAGGGAAATCAATGGTACTTCGGGATGAAAGCGCATGTGCGACCTGAAAGTCGCTTGAATTTCTGTTCGACTCAACGGGATTCGTTGTGATCGAACCGGCTGTTCCATCAGCCGTTTCCTACCCAGACATGCGGAGCCGGTAACGACTCGGTGTGAAGCTCTGGGGACAATGTAACCACCGATCTGTTTCGGTACGCGGACCCGCGAGGGAAAGCGAAATCTGCCAGCACAAGGGCGGTGAGGGACTAGGAACGAGCGGTAACGACCAACATACGTGAACCTCTATTAAACGTCGTCATCATTGACAAGCCAAATGTGCTGACAGGCTTGAGCCAAAATGGCACGCGGCAAGGTTTGGCCTCTGTGTGCTGGGCCAGCATGGACATTGCGCCGCCGGCGGATAGGAGGGGTCCGTCCCGCTCTGAAATTCTTGCGGAACAGGGTAAGCCCGTAGTGCTGCCGGCGACGGCAGGCGAACCGCAAGGAACGCTGTTAGTGCTGCGGGTAGAGGATTGCGGAAAAAGCGAACGCCTTCCTGTAACGGGGAGGATACCGACTGCAGCATGGTCGGACGCGAAAGCGGGCAGACTTCCGCGTGGTCATTCATGGCGAGAGAACTTGATTAATCGTTATAGGAGGGAAGGCAGATGACGGCGATTGGTGGCACTGCGCAAGCAGGGGCGACTGAGGCTGGTGCACCCTCGCGCCCCACCAGGATGTGGAGTCAGGCTGATTGGCCTCGCATCAAGGAAGAGGTGAAACGACTCCAGGCGCGTATCGTGAAGTGACGTTGATATCAACGTCACTTGGCTAATGTGGAGCGGGCCGTAATGTGAACAAGCCGGATGCTGGTGAATCTG
>NZ_JALOCP010000114.1:0-1562 GCF_030511745.1 Paraburkholderia sp. SECH4 | reverse complement strand
GAAAACCGTTTCTGTGCCGGAAATGAAAAGGGTCGCCGTGATAAACCCGCTTATCGCGGCAAACCGGGCGGCTGTCCCGCCGGTCTCCTCCGGCCGCGCCAGTGCCCGGTCGTCAGGTGCGGCATGCTCCGCCCTCAGGCAGGGTTACACGTCAAGTTCAGTGGTTTTAGCTAAACGAACCGGTTTTTCAGCAGGGCTGTATTGCCGGACCGGACGACGCAGCGGTGGTGGTTGCCAGCATCGAGCTGGCACGGCCAGGGGTTCCGGCCCGGTCGGAGGTCGCGCATACGACCAACCGCCAGCCCAGCTGGACTGTCGCGCCGGGACGGCAGCCAGTCCTGCATCGGCGGCGGGCGCCAGTGTATGCATTGCCCGGCAGCGGCGCTGACAGGCCACGGCTACTTCTCGCTGACAATCGTCAGCAACCGGTCGCGCAACAGGGCCGTAGTCCGTTCTATCTCTTTGGGTGTGAGCCGGTCCATGTAAGCCACCGTCAGCAGGGTGAGCGGGTGTACGCCCAGCACTTCCGCGAATTGTTCGATCTTTCCCAGTGTTGGCGACTTCAGGCCCCGCTCGACCGTGCTGATGTAGGTCCGGCTGGACACCAGCCCGAAATCTTCCTGCGTGACGTTAGCAATCTCCCGAAGCTGCTTCAATGCCTTGCCCAAAGTGGCGTCGGAGCGCATGCAAGTCCTCCCGATAAAGGACCTGATGAACTCATTGCGAACACTAAAGGGCTACAATCTATAGTGTTCATTTGCTATGATGCGCGGCTTCATTAGGAACCAGGCACTGCGCGGTCGACAGGAAGCGCTGCATAGCAAGGGTCTGACGGATTTGTTCTAAGAGTCGATAAGTGGTGCGACAGCGCCGCGATCCCCCTCCGATGGGTCTGTGGGCCGCGCACCACCGTTTGAAAATCTGCTTTGTGCGGGATGTATCGGACTGGCTGCCAGCTGCACGGTGGGCGGCCTGACCTACGTGGTCAAAACAACCGAATAAACAGTTTGAAGGAAAGAAACATCAATGTTGGTGACGGATGCTACGTGGGCAGAAACCCATCCGGTCAGGCGTGCCCTGGTCCAACCGCTTTGTGCATGGCGGTGTGTGAGCTGGACGGATGAACAAACGAATTTCTGGGTGATCGCCCCGCGGCGGCTGCCGGAGTCCGGGGATCTGCCCGACGGCTGGCTCCTGGGCGGCCCGGAGGCGCTGCTTGAATTCACGTCGCACCTGCGCGCCGAAGAACTGTCCGTGTATGTGTTCGACGGCAAGGTCAAGCTCCGTCAGGTGACGGGCCTGTGGAGAAAACGGGACGATCCCGACGGGATGCAGGGTTACTGGTATGGCGTGGCGGGCGGCAAGCTGAAACCCTGCTACCGCAGCAAACGGTTGATTACCCCGGGGCCGGAGTTCGAGTGCGAACGTCAGTTTGCCAGCGCGCCGGCAGCCGGGCGGGACGCGCAGCGGGCCGGTGTCGCCTGACCCGCGGCGAGTGGAGCGAGCAGTGCGGATACAGATCGCCTCGGACCTGCACCTGGAAATCCTGCAGCAGAGTTTTC
>NZ_JALOCP010000113.1:0-1605 GCF_030511745.1 Paraburkholderia sp. SECH4 | reverse complement strand
GGCTGGTAGCGCAGCCAGGTCCACGCCATCTCGACCAGCAGCGCGCGCACCCGCCTATAAGGACTTTCCCTTTTTTGCAAGCTCGGGGTTCATTCATCCATTCGTTTGACTCCCATGTGATCTGGGACACATTCGGCATTGAGCGGCGAGACAGACTGCACACCTATAAGCGGCCTTGTTGGACACGATGGTTGCTGTGCCCGGGCCCGGATAGTAACCGCGCAGCAGGACTCCATCCGGTTGACGGCGAATACATGCGATGCAGCGCCTGACGGGTGCTCGAGTTCGCCTGCTGCCGGTCTGACCTGTCGCTATCCATGCCTGTTGAATCCTTGTATGCGGAGTTTCCGACTTTGGGGTTGCGGGGCTCTATGCTTCATCTATTCGATCATGCGGTTGCGGCCTCACGACCAGCGGGGGCCGGGCGGGTTGGCACATACGACGGATCGAAGCGCTCGCCCTTGGCCAGAATCGCCCACAGGATGCGCGCGTGCTTGTTGGCGACGGCGACCAGCGTTCGATACCAACCCACGCGTGCCTGGAGCTGAACGATCCAGCGCGAGAGCCGGTCGGTTCGTCGATGGGCGCTCGTTACGGCCGAGCGCGCGCCCTGGAACAGCAGCGTGCGCAGATACGTGTTGCCCTGTTTGGTGATGCGGCCCAGCCGGGTCTTGCCGCCGCTGCTCGCCTGTTTGGGCACCGTGCCGATCCAGGCGGCAAATTGGCGGCCGTTCTTGAACAGGTGAGCGTCGCCGACAGTGGCCACCGCGGCCGACGCGGTGAGCGGCCCGATGCCGATGACCGCCATGACGCGCTGCGCGTTGCTGTCGTGCTTCACGTGCGTGGCGACTTGCGCGTCGCACCAGGCGATTTGCTGGTCGAGGGCCTGCAGGTGCTCCCAGCCTCGCAGCAGCGCAGTGCGTGCGACACCGTTCAGTTCAGTGGCCCCGTCCTCCAGTGCCTCGACGAAGTGGGCACGAAATGCATTGATGCCTTGCGGCAGGAAGACGCCGAACTCGACCAGTTCACCGCGCAGCCGGTTGACGAGCGCGGTACGCTCCTCAACGAAACCGTCCCGCATCCGGTGCAGCAGCAGCACGTTTTGCTGGTCTGCCGTTTTGACGGCCACGAAGCGCATGTGCGGCCGGCCCGCGGCCTCGCAGATGGCCTCGGCATCCAGCCTGTCGTTCTTCACGTGCTTGCCGCCTTTGCGATACGGTGCGGCGAACTGCGGCGCGATCAGCCGAACCTCGTGGCCGAGCGCGCGCAGCTTGCGCCCCCAGTAGTGGGCTGCGCTGCACGCTTCCATTGCGACCAGGCACGGCTCGAGGTTGGCAAACCATTCGAGAAACTTGTGTCGCGAGATTGCTTTCCTGACCACCACGCGTTCCATGCTGTCCACGCCGTGTACCTGAATGATGTTCTTGGCCAGATCCACGCCGATACGAGTAATCTTGTCCATGACTTTCCCCTTCTCAGATGGGTTGCCCAGCACCAACCATCCTCGCATATCGCTATGTGCCACGAGATCGGGAAAGTCCTTACTAATTCGGTTGCCCTGCCTGCTGATGCCCTGATCGGTATGGCTCTCGCCGCTGTCGTAGG
>NZ_JALOCP010000112.1:0-1642 GCF_030511745.1 Paraburkholderia sp. SECH4 | reverse complement strand
TGAGTCGGCCTTGCAGAAGTTCGTGAGGCCCCGCCTGACTTGGCGATGCAGTTTGTCGGCGGGTAAGAGAACTCCCAGAACGAATATCGATCTGATAAAGATTCTGGGAGTTTCGGAGTGGTCGCCAATGAGCACGCCTGATTTCTTTCGTAGCCGTCTGGACGCGATGATTGATCTGCGTCACCCGCTTGCCGTGTTGGCAACGAAGATGTCGTGGGCTTCAATCGAAACGACGCTTGCTCCCCTGTTTGAGCGACGCTCACGCGATGGGCGGGTGAGCGAAGCGGATGACCTGTTTGGCTCGAACTCGCTGGAACTTGCGGGTAGCGTCAGTGCGGCTGGACGTCCGCGCTTGCCTATGCGGCTGATGGTGGGTCTGCTGTACCTGAAGCACGCCTACAACGAGAGTGACGAAACGGTGTGCGAGCGCTGGGCGCAGGACGTGTACTTCCAGTTTTTCTGCGGCGAGGAGTATTTCCGGCCGCGCCTCCCGTGCGACCCGACCAACCTGGTGCGCTTTCGACAGGCGCTGGGCGAAGCCGGTGTCGAGGAGCTGCTTGCGGCGACGATCGCGGCTGCGGTGCAGATGAAGGCGGTGACGCCGGTTGAATTCGAGCGCGTGATCGTCGACACCACGGTGCAGGAGAAGGCGATTGCGTATCCGACCGACAGCCGTCTGCTTGAGGTGTCACGGGCCAGACTCGTGCAGCTGGCGCAGCGCGCCGGGTTGGCGTTGAAGCAAACCTACGAGCGCGAAGGCAAGCGGCTGCGGCGCCGCGCAGGCGGCTATGCCCATGCGAAGCAGTTCAAGCGCCTGCGTCGTGTACTCAAACGTCAGCGCACAGTCTTGGGACGGTTGCTGCGCGATATCGAACGCAAGCTGTCTGGAGCTTCGGACGAACGGCAGGCACAACTGCGTGTCTGGCTTGAGCGGGCCTGGCGCATTTGCCGCCAACGTCCAAAGGACAAGAACAAGCTCTACGCACTGCATGCGCCTGAAGTTGAATGCATTGGGAAAGGAAAGGCGCGCCAGCCCTACGAGTTCGGCGTCAAGGTGAGCCTCGCGATCACGGAGAAACAAGGGTTGATCATCGGTGCGCGGTCGTTCCTCGGCAACCCCTATGACGGCCATACGCTGGCCGAGCAACTCGAACAGAGCTCCATTCTGTTGCAGGACCTGCCCGGTACACCGCAGCCGAAGACCGTATTGGTCGATCTCGGCTTTCGCGGCGTCGACCCGGAAGTATCATCAGTACACCTTATTCATCGCGGAAAACACAGGACACTGACCAGCACACAGCGCCGCTGGCTCAAGCGACGACAGGCGATTGAACCGATCATCGGCCATGTGAAGCACGACCACGGTATGCGTCGTTGCTGGCTCAAAGGGCAAACCGGCGATGCGCTGCATGCCGTGCTGTGCGCCACGGGCTACAATCTGCGCTGGCTGTTGCGTGCGATTGTTCGCCTGGGTCTGGGGCCCATCTTTTTTATCCTCGCCTGGCTGCATTGGATCGTCAATGTGCCGTCGCATCCGCTGTTTGCGCACCGGAAACGCTTCCGGCCGCTCAACCTTCCCGCTCCGACAAAATGCCTCATCGGCGTCGTGCATCAAGCAAACTGAATTTTGCAGGGCCGACTA
>NZ_JALOCP010000111.1:0-1658 GCF_030511745.1 Paraburkholderia sp. SECH4 | reverse complement strand
CCCCCGGCGTCAGACTACTTGTCGTGTTATCTGATTCCTATAGACATGGTCCGGGGGCGGTAAAATCAGGGTGAATGAAAGCCTACTCAGCAGAAAGAAAGGAAGCGCTGGTGCGGCGCATGATGCCGCCGGAAAACGCGCTGGTGTCGGCACTGGCCAGGGAAACGGGAATTACCGAACAGACGTTGTACACGTGGCGCCGACAGGCGAAAGGACAAGGGTTGGTCGTGCCTGGCGATGGGAAGAATCCCGAAGGATGGTCTTCGGAGGACAAGTTTGCAGTAGTGCTGGAGAGCGCGCCGCTCAATGCAGCGGAGCTGGCCGAGTATTGCCGTCGAAAGGGTCTTTATCCAGAACAGATAGCCGCCTGGCGGGCCGCTTGTCGTTCGGCCAATGCGAATGCCACAGAGCAGGCACGCGAGCAGCGCCAGCAGTCGAAGGACGACAAAAAGCGCATCCAGCAGCTCGAGAAGGAATTGCAGCGCAAGGAGAAGGCGCTGGCGGAAGCGGCTGCGTTGCTGATTCTGAGAAAAAAAGCCCAGGCGATCTGGGGAGACAAAGAGGACGATTAATCAACGTCCCGGATCGCCTGTTATGTATATCGTTGATACGCGAGGCGGCGCAGTCAGGCTGCCGGCTGGAGCAGGCCTGCAACGAGCTGGGCCTGAGCCTGCGCACGTTCCAGCGCTGGGTGGGTAACGGCGACGCGGTGCTCGCCGATGGCCGCACGATGACCGGGCGGCCGCCGCCGCGAAACAAACTGAGTGAGGCCGAACGGCAGCAGATTCTGGAAGTCGCAAACTGTGCGGAGTTTGCCAGCCTGCCACCCAGCCAGATCGTGCCGAGCCTGGCGGATCGCGGCGTGTATGTCGCGTCGGAATCGAGCTTTTACCGCGTGCTGCGCAGCGCTTCGCAGCACCACCACCGGGGTCGTGCGCGCAAGCCCTCGGCCCGGGTGGTGACCAGTCATTGTGCGACGGCACCGAACCAGGTCTGGTCGTGGGACATTACGTGGCTGCCGGCGGCGGTCAAGGGCCAGTACTACTACTGGTACATGATGCTGGACGTGTTCAGCCGCAAGATTGTCGGTCACGAAGTGCATGAAGCCGAATCGGCGGAACTGGCCGCGTTGCTGATGCGGCGTGCCAGTCTGGCTGAGGGCCTGGCAGGACGTCCCCTGGTGCTGCACTCGGACAACGGCAGCCCGATGAAGGGTGCGACGATGCTCGCCACCCTGGAAAACCTGGGGGTCGTGGCCTCGTTTAGCCGGCCGCGTGTGAGTAACGACAACCCGTACGCGGAGTCGCTGTTCCGGACCTGCAAGTACCGGCCCGACTACCCACGCAAGCCGTTCGGCAACGTGGATGAGGCACGGGCCTGGACGCAGCAGTTCGTGCGCTGGTACAACCATGAGCACAAACACAGCGGCCTGAAATTCGTCACGCCGGTGCAGCGCCATAACGGGGTGGCGACCGCAGTGCTTGCGCAACGTGAGGTCGTTTATGCAGAGGCCAGGCAGCGCAATCCAAGGCGTTGGTCCCGATCGACGCGCAACTGGAAATTGAAGGATGAAGTCTGGCTCAATCCGGAGCGCATGCAGCCGGAAGAACTAAAGCAGTCCGCATGAAGTGACGCGACAAGTACGTTGACAACCGCCG
>NZ_JALOCP010000110.1:0-1662 GCF_030511745.1 Paraburkholderia sp. SECH4 | reverse complement strand
GGCGGCAACGACGAGAAGCACCGCCGACTCAGCACAAACCGGCATGGCCGGGACTCCGAATCTAGGGGCCCGGTCAGCTTTTACCCACTTACGCAAGGAGCTTTACATGGGCGCAACGGTCACAACTGGGAAGTGCGCAGCAGCTTTCCGCTCGAATGAAGGGGAGTTGTTCTATGTCCTTTTCGAGCGTCACTACGAGAAGAACGTCTATCCGCACGACGACCACTGGAGCGCGTTCGCATTCGGCACGCGAGAGGAGGTGTTTCGCCGCGTATTTGTCGGCGCATCGGACTGTTGCGGTGGCATGCTGCAAAGTCGGAGCGGCGAAATCAAGCCCGAGAACTACATCGAGTCGTGGAAGCAGGAGCTAAATCGTCCGGTCCAGATTCGCGATGTTGCCGTGTCGCTGAAGTTCGACCAATCATGGCGCGCGGCGGTGCCGGAAGATTCGTGCGAAAGAGTTGCCGACGCGCTTAATCGTGCGGGTTTCGCCGATCGGTTCGAGACTATCAGGAACGGTGGCATTGACGTGACGCTTTACGACGACACGGCCTTGTTGCATGCCATATACGGGGTTAATGGCGAGCTTTCCCCTTGGCGGATCTTCACGCATTCCGACACTGGCACCTTGCCGATTGACGTTCCCGCAGTGCGTAATGTTGCGGCACGGGAAGTCGAAATTCCGTCAATCCATTGCTACGCGATTGACCGAGACGTGCGGCTTGTTGCAGGCGAAAACGGCGAGTGGTCGCACGGTCAATGGGCTTACTCTGCGCTCGCCAGTTTCGTGACCGGCACGGCGCTCGAGCGGGAGCTCGTTCAACCGGGATTTGCCAAGACGACCATTCCGGCCGTGCGTGAAGCCCTGAACGACGCAGCGCCGTTGCCTGGGGACAGCCGCATTACCGTGCGCCGCACCGCGTGCAAGAAGGATTATCAGCAAAGCGACGTTGATGAACTGGCCCGAGGCCTTGGCTTGATCCGCGAGGGCGACCAGGCACCGGATGAATTCACGTTCTCCTTTTCTGACATCAAAGGCGAGGACGCTGACCGGGTACGTTATCGCGTCGGCTCGATGCGCGATGCGCTCACGTGGCATGTGCCCGAGACATCCAGTGCCGAGACCGTGCCGCCCGCGCCCGCGACTCAGGGCCAACTGAGCTTCTAACTGTTAGAACAGTGGAGAGTCATGAAAGACGTGATTGTTGATTGCCTTGCGAAGTTCGCCTGGGAGAAAGACAGCATTCTCGATTACTTCAATAAGAATTTCGAGACGTTTGTTGGGCCGGCACGGGCCTGCATCTGGCTGCGTTTCGATCACGAGTGCGATCGGTGGTGGCTCACCAACGGTGACTTCACCAGTGCAGGCGAAAACGTACTGGCGACAAGCCATGCGATTTTTCCGGTCGGCACGCCTGAAAGCGAAATCCAGCAAGTTGTCGCGGAGCTCGTCGCTGAGATGGAGCGCAAGATTGCAGGAGCGTTTTCGGTTCGTATGCTGGGCCGATAGGACAGTAAGCTGGAGAACGCGTCCTGCCAACGGATGATCGCTATCCGCCGCCGGCCTCGCGCCGGCGTTTTTGTTTCCGTTGGCGCCTCAGCCATCCAGCCGTGCCGCTGCACCTTGCGCGCCCGGCTTCGCCCGTCACGCAAGCCGACAGC
>NZ_JALOCP010000010.1:0-241679 GCF_030511745.1 Paraburkholderia sp. SECH4 | reverse complement strand
ACGAACAGTTCGAAGCGATGCGCCGCCGAGCCGAGCACGCTGTCGCCCAGCCAACTGGCGGCGCGCGCTTTGGCGATCGCGGCTTCGAGCGTCGCGATCGAGTGCGGATATTCGCTGCGCACGTAGATATAGCCGACTGTCGCACCGGTCACGACGCCCGCAATGATCATCCCTTCGATCAGCACGTACGGGTCGCTTTCCATCACGAGACGGTCGGAGAAGGTGCCGGAGTCGCCTTCGTCCGCATTGCAGACGATGTATTTCTGCGCCGCTTTCGCGCCGCGTACCGTGCGCCATTTGATGCCGGCGGGGAAAGCTGCACCGCCGCGGCCGCGCAGGCCGGATTCGATCAGCGCTTCACAGGCGGCGTCGCCGTCGGTTTGTAGGGCTTGCTTGAGCCCTTCGAGGCCGCCGTGGGCGACGTAGTCGTCGACGGAAAGCGGATCGGTGATGCCGATGCGCGCGAAGGTCAGGCGCTGTTGCTTCTTCAGATACGGGATGTCATCGACCACACCGACACGGCGGGCGTGCTCGCCACCTTCGATGAAGCCGGCGTCGAACAGCGCGGCAACGTCGCTCTCTTCGACGTTTGCATAGCCGACTCGGCCTTCAGCCGTCGCAACTTCGACGAGCGGTTCGAGCCACAGCAAACCGCGCGAACCGTTGCGGACCAGTTCGATTGCAATGCCGCGGCGTGCGGCTTCGTCAGCGATCGCACCGGCGAGCGCGTCCGCGCCGAGCGCGAGCGCCGCGGAATCGCGAGGGACATAGATGCGTGTCATACCGGTTCCTCCGCACGTTGCGCGCCCCTGAGCGCGACCTCAGCAGTATCAAGCAGTGCGTCGAACTTCTGCGGCGTAACCTTCGCGTGCAGCGTGCCGTTGATCATCAGCGCCGGCGACAGCGCACACTGGCCGAGGCAGTACACCGATTCGAGGCCCACGGCCGCGTCATTCCGATGGCCGGCGTCGAAGCGGCAGCCCGTGCGTGCCTCGATGTGCTGCGCGAGCGCCTCGGTGCCCATGCTGCGGCATGCTTCGGCGCGGCACAGGTGCACCGTAACGGGCGCCGCGGGTTGCGTGCGGAAGTGATGGTAGTAGGTGATGACACCGTGCACTTCCGCGCGCGACAGGTTCATCGCCCGCGCCAGCTGCGCGACGGCGGCAGGCGGCACGAAGCCGACGTCGTCCTGGATCGCGTGCAGCACGGCAAGCAGGGAGCCACCACGGCGGATATGCCGCTCAATCAACTCATTCGAATCGGCCAAGATAGTCTCCTGCAGAGCGGCCCTGAGATGCCTTCACGTTCTGATCCCGCATTGCACGCCGAACACGCACTGCTTCAGCGGCGCTCACTCGTGCGAACCGAGAGGCGACGGTCGAAAGCGGCTTTCCGGTGCCGTGCTGGGCGCAGCGGAGTTCAGAATCCAGCGGCGTCGCATCGGATACAGGATGAACTTCGCCGACACACCGGCCATCAAGGAAATACACGCAACGAAGATGAACACCGCGTTCCATCCACCGTGCGCGGACAACAGCGAAGCCACAGGCACTAGCATGGCGGCAGTCCCTTTGGCGGTATAAAGCGTACCGGCATTCCCCGCCGCGTATTTGGCGCCGAACGTGTCGGCACACGTCGCGGGGAAATTCGAGAAAATATCGCCGTAACACAGGAACACGAGCCCGGAAAACAGCACGAACAGGTACGGGTTATGACCGAAGTGCATCAGCCCCAGCAGCGCCAGCGCTTCGCCGATAAAGGTCATGAACATGGTGTTCTCACGGCCGATCCGGTCGGAGATCCAACCGCATAGCGGGCGCGTGAAACCGTTGCACATATTGTTGATCGACAGCGTCATCGTCAGCAGCGGCAACGTCACGCTCAGCACGCTGACCGGCATAGCCGCAAAGCCATACTCCTTCGCGATCGGACCGATCTCCGCTGTGGCAATGATGCCGCCTGCCGCGACGCACACAAACATGGCGTACATCACCCAGAAAAGCGGTGCGCGAATCATCTGCTTCGTCGTGTAATCGGTCTTCGTTGCGACGATGCGCCTGACCCCAGCCGCATGCGCCGGCGGCTTCGGGCGCACCAGCAAGGTTGCCAGCAGCAGGATGCAGACACCCTGGAACACGCCGAAGAACACAAATGCATGCTCGTACCCGGCGCTCTGGATCATGTTGGAGATCGGGATCACCGTCAGCGCCGCGCCGGCGCCGAAGCCCGCCGCGGTCAGACCGGCGGCCAAACCGCGCCGGTCGGGAAACCACTTGAGCGCCGTGCCCACACAGGTGCCGTAGACGCATCCTGCTCCGATACCGGCAATCACGGCGGCGACGTAGAGCACCGGCAGATTCGGCGCATAGGCGTCGAGAATCCAGCCCAAACCCGCGCAGATCGACCCGCCGATGACGACAGGACGAGGACCGAACTTGTCGACGAGCCAACCCTCGACAGGCACCAGCCAGGTCTCGGTGACGATGAAAATCGAAAACGCCAGCTGGATGGCGGCTTGCCCCCAGTGGTGTTTGGCGTCCATCGGGATGACAAACAGGGTCCATGCGTATTGAAGGTTCGCTATAAGACCCATGCAGGCGATGCCGGCTGCCAGCTGGACCCAGCGGTTATGCCGCCGCGCCGTATAGCCGCTGAAGGCTGTGTCAGTCTGTAACACGTTCTCTGTCTCCGTCTATTGACTTGTTTGCTTGCCTGATCAAAACACCTGCATGTCAAGGCTGAACTGTCATGGCGATTGAACCATGATGGGCGGCTTCAACAATTAACAAAAGTTAAAGTTTCTTCTGCGTTATATTAGCTATCGTTAATACCTCCCCGAAACTTTGCAGTCGCTGCGAGCGCGCCCGCGCACGATCGCAAGCGCTCCGGCCATTTATCTCCGGCTACCCTTCCACCTTGCGTGCGGCGTCGGCTAGACTCTGGCGATTCGCAGCAAATTGGTGGTACCAGATTCGCCGAACGGCATGCCTGCCGCGATCGCCACCGGGTCGCCTGAATTTGCAAAGCCCTGTCTCACGGCGATGCTGCACGCGGCACTCACCATCTCGTCGACCGATTCGACGTCAGGGCTGACTGTGGAATGCACGCCCCACACCAGCGCAAGACGCCGCGCCGTCGACAGCTTCGGCGTGATGCTGAGAATCGGCGCGACCGGACGCTGACGGGCGGCCCGCAGGCTGGTGTGTCCGGACGTCGTGTACGTGACCGTCGCAACCGCAGCGATGGTCTGCGCGACATCGCGCAGTGCCGCGCAGATTGCGTCTCCCGGGGTGCCCAGCGGAAGTTCATGCTGAGCATCGAGCAGGCTCCGGTAGAGCGGATCATGTTCGACCTCCTTGATGATCCGCTCCATCATCGCCACGGCCTGCACAGGAAAGCCGCCGCTGGCCGACTCCGCAGACAGCATGACGGCATCCGCGCCATCGTAGATCGCCGTCGCGACGTCCGATGCCTCGGCGCGCGTGGGCACCGGTGCTGAAATCATCGATTCGAGCATCTGCGTCGCGATGATCACCGGCTTGCCGTGGCTGCGGCAGGATCGAAGAATGCGCTTCTGCGCGCCCGGCACGCGTTCGGGCGGAAGCTCGACGCCGAGGTCGCCGCGAGCGACCATCACCGCATCGGCCGCATTCACGATCTCATCGAGCCGATCAAGCGCTGCCGGCTTTTCCAGCTTGACCATCAGCCCGGCGCGCGCTCCAATGAGTTCGCGCGCGTCGATCAAATCCTCCGGACGCTGTACGAACGACAGCGCAATCCAGTCGGCGCCGAGCGACAACGCAAATTCCAGATCGATCAGGTCTTTCTGGGTCAGCACGGGAATCGGCAGAATCGCGTCGGGAACATTCACTCCTTTTCGATCCGACAGCGTTCCTCCGTGCAATACGCGGGTACGGATCCGCTCGCCGTCATTGTCGAGCACTTCCAGGCGCAGTTTGCCGTCATCGAGCAGCAGCGACTGGCCGGCGGCGACGACGTCGAAGAGTTCCGGATGGGGCAGGCATACGCGATTGACGTCGCCGTCCGCCGGGTTCCGGTCGAGCGCAAATTCGGCGCCCGTCACGAGCATCACCTTGCCCTCGGCGAACGGGCCGACGCGCAGCTTCGGTCCCTGCATGTCTGCCAGAATCGAAATGGGCCGGCCCGAAGCACGCTCGACCTCGCGAACCAGCTCATAGCGCCGCCGATGGTCCTCGTGCGAGCCGTGACTGAAATTCAGCCGGAATACATCGGCGCCGGCGTGAAAAAGTTGGGTAATCGTTTCGAGATCGGAGGTCGCGGGGCCGAGGGTCGCGACGATCTTTGCTTTGCGTAGGCGGATCATAACGGGTCAGTAAGGTGAGGTGGCGGGCGAGCGAGCGCGGCAACAGCCGGTCAAGCGTCAAGTTGTCTGAGCAATGCGTCGACGCTGCCCTTCGCGTCGCCGAACAGCATCCGGGTGTTGTCCTTGTAGAAGAGCGGATTGTCCACGCCCGCATAACCGGTCGCCATGCTGCGTTTCGACACGACCACCGTGCGCGCTTTCCACACTTCGAGCACCGGCATCCCCGCAATCGGACTGCCCGGATCTTCGAGCGCACCAGGGTTCACGATGTCGTTTGCGCCGATCACGAGCACCACGTCCGTGTTGGTGAAGTCTTCGTTGATCTCATCCATTTCGAGCACGATGTCGTACGGCACCTTCGCTTCGGCAAGGAGCACGTTCATGTGGCCCGGCAAGCGTCCGGCGACTGGATGGATGCCAAAACGCACCCGCACGCCGAGACTGTCAAGCTTGCGCGTGATTTCGCTGATCGTCGTCTGCGCCTGCGCCACGGCCATCCCGTAGCCCGGCACGATGATGACCTCGGAGGCGTCGCGCAGAATCGCGCTGACTTCGTCGACGCTGGTCGCCACCACCTCCCCCGCGATATCCGCCGAACTCGTTCCGCTCGCCGCGCCGAAGCCGCCGAGAATCACCGAGATGAAACTGCGGTTCATCGCGCGGCACATGATGTAGCTCAGGATCGCGCCGCTCGAACCGACCAGCGCGCCGGTCGTAATCAACAGGTCGTTGCTCAGCATGAAGCCCGTGGCCGCGGCGGCCCAACCTGAGTAACTGTTCAGCATCGACACGACCACCGGCATGTCCGCGCCGCCGATGGCCATCACCAGATGCACACCGAGCGCCGCGGCGAGCACGATCATCACGAGCAATGCCCCGATGCCTTCCGCGCCCGACGGCACCGAGAGAAACCGGTAGCCGATTGCCACGCACAGCACCAGCACAAGCAGGTTCAGCAGATGCCGGCCCGGTATCACAAGCGGTTTGCCGCTAATCGTGCCCTGCAGCTTCAGGAACGCGACGATCGAACCGGTGAACGTGATGGTGCCTATAAACACGCCAAGATAAATCTCGGACAGGTGAATCACCCGCTCCGCGCCGCCGAACTCGCCGGCCGGCATCAGATAGTTGGTAAAGCCGATCAGCACCGCGGCCAGCCCGACAAAGCTATGCAATATCGCGACCAGTTGCGGCATCTGGGTCATCTCGACCCGCCGCGCCAGCAGCGCGCCGACCGCTGCGCCGATCACGGCCGCCGCCAATACGACTTCGATCCCCGCGCCCTGTGCGATGATCAGCGTCGCAACGACTGCGATCAGCATGCCCGCCGCGCCATACAGATTGCCGCGGCGCGCGCTCGTCGGATGACTCAGTCCGCGCAAACTCAGGATAAACAGCGTGCTCGCGCCCAAATACGCAATGTTGCCGATTCCGTTCAGCATGACCACTCCTTAGTTGCGCTGGAACATCTTCAACATGCGTTGGGTCACGAGAAACCCGCCCGCGATGTTGATCGTGGCAACCAGCAAAGCGACGCCGCCCAGCACCGTTACCAGCACATTCGGCGTGCCGAGTTGCAGCAGCGCGCCAATCACGATGATTCCGCTGATCGCGTTGGTCACGCTCATCAGCGGCGTGTGCAGCGCCGGCGTCACATTCCAGACCACCTGGTAGCCGACGAACACCGCTAGCACGAACACCGTCAGGTGCGCGACGAATGCGGGCGGTGCGACCGCGCCGAGCGCGAGCAGCGCGAACGCCGCGATCGCCAGCAAGACGAGCGATGTGTACCGCGAGCGAGCCGCAGCGGCCGCTTGTTCCTCGGGATCGACGGGGCTCGCCGCGGGCTTCTCGGGCGGCGGCCGATGCGCGGCGATCGCGGCCTGTTTCGGCGGGGGCGGCGGCCAGCTGACAGCGCCTTGATACACGACGGTCGCGCCGCGCATCACGTCGTCATCCATGTCGATGCGGGCCACACCATCCTTCTGCGGCGTCAGATCGGTCAACAGATGGCGAATGTTGGTGCCGTAAAGCTGACTCGATTGCGTCGCCATCCGGCTCGGTAAATCGGTGTAGCCGATGATCGTCACGCCCTTGACCGACACCACCTCGCCGGGCTGCGTCAGTTCGCAGTTGCCGCCCTGCTCCGCGGCCATGTCGACGATCACGCTGCCCGGCCGCATGCCCTCCACCATCGCCGCGGTGATCAGCTTGGGCGCCGGCTTGCCCGGAATCAGCGCGGTGGTGATGATGATGTCGACGTCTTTCGCCTGCGCGGCGAACAGCGCCATCTCTGCTTCGATGAACTTCGCGCTCATCTGCTTCGCGTAGCCGCCGGAGCCGCTGCCTTCCTCTTCGACATCGAGCTTGAGAAACTCGGCGCCCATGCTTTCGACCTGCTGCTCGACTTCAGGACGTGTGTCGAACGCACGCACGATCGCGCCCAAGCCGCGCGCCGCACCGATTGCAGCGAGCCCGGCGACACCCGCGCCGATCACCATCACCTTTGCGGGCGGCATCTTGCCCGCAGCGGTGATCTGTCCGGTGAAGACGCGCCCGAAATGCTGCGCGGCTTCGATCACCGCGCGGTAACCGGCCATGTTTGCCATCGAGCTGAGCGCATCGAGCTTCTGCGCGCGCGAAATGCGCGGCACACAGTCCATGGCCAACACGCTCGTGCCGCCGTCGGCGAGCTGCGTGAGCAGCACCGGGTTCTGCGTGGGCCAGATGAAGCTGATCAGCATCGCGCCTTTTTTCAGCAAGGTCGCTTCGTCGGCCTCGAGCGCCGGATTCAGTTCGGGCGCGCGCACCTTGATCACGATATCGGCATCGGCCCACAACGCCCGGGTGTCGCTGACCACCTGTGCGCCGGCCGCGCGATACGCGTTATCGTCGAATGACGCCCTAAGGCCCGCGCCCGCTTCGACGTTCACCGCGAAACCGAGCTTCAGCAACTGGCTGACGGTTTCGGGCGTCGCCGCGACGCGGCGTTCGCCCGCGCGGACTTCGCGCGGCACTGCAATCGTCATCGCCATGTCAGGCCCCCGATGACAGCGTGTTCGACAGCACGCCGATACCTTCGATCGATACCTCGACCGTCGAGCCGTCCTTGATCGAGCCGATGCCAATCGAGGTGCCGATTGCAATGACGTCGCCGGGCAACAGCGTCATATCGTGCGAGATCCGGCTCACCTGTTCGGCGGGCGAAAAGATCATGTCCGACAGCGAATAGTTCTGCCGCTCGACGTTGTCGAGCCGCGTCACGACGTGCGCATTCCGCCAGTCGAAATCACGCTGGATCGCAGGACCGATGCAACTGAACGTATCGAAACCCTTCGAGCGGCACCATTGTGCAAAGTTGGGGTCTTCGTTCAGGAGTTCGGCCGCCGTCACGTCGTTGATGCACGTGTAACCGAAAATGTAGTCGTTCGCCTCGTCTACCGGGACGTTGCGGCAGCGCTTGCCGATCACGATCGCGAGTTCCCCTTCGTAGGCGATCTTGCCGGCGTAGGCTTGCGGCCGCTGGATGGGTTCGCCCGGGCCAATCACCGAAGTGGAGGGCTTGATCAGAAACAGCGGATGGGACGGCGCGGCCTTGCCGAGTTTCTCCGACAGCGCGCGGAAGTTGTTCCACAACGCGACCACCTTGGTAGGAACACATGGATTGAGCAGCGTCACGTCATCGACGCTCAGGACGTTGGCGCTTGGGACGGCGTCACCGAACATGTCCCCTTCGTATTCAGTGACGCGATGGTTTTCCAGCACGCCGAAACCAATCCGGCCATGGGCAAGCCGAAAACGTATCCACGATTTCATCGAAATGTCTCCTGCGATTTTTTTTGCTGCAATGAAGCGACCGATCAGGCCGGTCGCGCGGCGATCTCTTGTACGGCGTACTGCGGCGCGTCGGATGCGCGGCCAGGTTTCGTCTATGCGCTCATATCGCACCGACCGCATGCAAATGTGCGATCTGATCCGGGTGGTAACCGAGTTCGGCCATCACCTCGTCAGTGTGCTCACCCAGCAGCGGCGAGCGCGTGACCTCGGTCGGACTGTCCGACAGCTTGATCGGATTGCCGACCGTCAGATACTTGCCGCGCACCGGATGATCGACCTCGACGATCGTGCCGGTCCTGCGCAGCGACGGCTCCTCGGCGATCTCCTTCATCGACAGGATCGGGCCGCACGGAATGTCGTACTTATTGAGGATTTCCATCGCCTCGAACTTCGTCTTGGTCATGGTCCAGCGCTCGATCTCGGCGAAGATCTCCTTCAAATGCGGCAGGCGCGCGGCGGGCGTCGCGTAGTTCGGATCGGTGGCCCACTCCTCCTTGCCGATCACGTTGCAGATCCTGGTCCACACCGGCGCCTGGGTGATGAAGTAGATGTACGCGTTCGGGTCCATTTCCCAGCCCTTGCACTTCAGAATCCAGCCCGGCTGGCCGCCGCCCGACGCATTGCCCGCTCGCGGCACCGCTTCGCCGAAGGTGCCGTTCGGATGTTGCGGATATTCGCGCATGACGCCGGTGCGTTCGAGGCGCTGCTGGTCACGCAGCTTCACGCGGCACAGGTTCAGCACGCCGTCCTGCATTGCCGCGAGCACGTGTTGACCACGCCCTGTCGTTTTTCGCTGATAAAGCGCGGTCACAATGCCGAGCGCAAGATGCAGCCCGGTACCGCTGTCGCCGATCTGGGCGCCGGTGACAACCGGCGGACCGTCGTCGAAGCCGGTGGTCGACGCCGCGCCACCCACGCATTGCGCGACGTTCTCGTAGACCTTGCAGTCTTCATAAGGGCCGGGGCCGAAGCCTTTGACCGACGCGACGATCATGCGCGGATTCAGCTCCTGGATCCGCTCCCACGTGAAGCCCATCCGGTCGAGCGCGCCCGGTGCGAAGTTCTCCACCAGCACGTCACATTTCTGGATCAGTGCTTCGAGAACCTGCTTGCCTTCCGGGTTCTTCGCATCGATCGTAACGGAGCGCTTGTTGTGGTTCAGCATCGTGAAGTACAGGCTGTCCGCATCAGGAATATCGCGCAGTTGCTCCCGCGTGACATCGCCCGCACCGGCGCGCTCCACCTTGATCACATCCGCGCCGAACCACGCCAGCAACTGTGTGCACGTCGGCCCCGATTGCACGTGCGTGAAGTCGAGGATCCGCACATCCTCCAATGCTTTGCCCATCTCACGTCTCCCTGTATTGATCCGTACCCGCCCCGCACGCCCGGGCTACCGGGTTGCCGGACTGAGCAGCGCCAGCGCCACGCGACGCGCGCCGGCGATGGCAGCTTCCTCGCTTTCAAAGACGGCCTCGTCGACGACCTGCTGGTACGGCAGGAGATCGGGTTGCGCCGGATGATTTTCTTCGGCCGTGCGAATCGCCACGTAGGCGGTCCATCCGCCGTTGTGGATCAATTGCATCGCGGACAACTCGAGCCGATATTGTCCAAGTACTTCGACGTGCATCGGATGCCTCCTGATAGATCGTCACAAGAGAAAGTCAACCGGATCGACACGGCTGGCGTTGCGTTACGCTCCCGCTCGGGCTTCCAGTTCGGCCATGCGTTTGCGCAGATTGCGCTCCTCCTGGAAGCGGCTGGTTTCATCGCGAATCACCGAAACGATCCCGGTCAACTCATGTTCCGGCGAATGCAGCAGCGTCTCGCTTTGGTTGAAACCAAACATGCGCTCAGCGGCCGGATTCCATAGCGTGATATTTCCTTTGGCATCCGAAATGATGATCGCATCGCCGACGGCTGCGACCAGTTGCTCGAAATCAATGGCTGTTTGCATAGCGAAACCGGAATTTGAAAAAAGCGGCGGTTCAAGTGCAGACGGCGCGCGCCTCGCGCGCCGTCCATGCAGGCTCCGAAAATGAAACTTCAGATACGTCTAGTTCTACCTGCTTGCGCCGTCAAACGGCCTTGACTTCGTGCAGGTTGAAGATTTCCTGCTTGCTGTAGCCGAGGCTCGCCAGCACCTCGTCGGTGTGCTCGCCCAGCAGCGGCGAAGCGGTGACTTCGGGCTTGAGGTCGGAGAACTTGATCGGGCTGCCCACCGTCAGATACGTGCCACGCTTCTTGTGCGGCACTTCGACGATCGTGCCGCTTGCGCGCAACGACGGGTCGTTGGCCAGCTCCTTCATTGTCAGCACCGGCGCGCACGGAATGTCGAACTTGCGCAGGATGTCGACCGCTTCGAACTTGGTCTTGTCGGCGAGCCAGGCTTCGATGGTGCCGAAGATCTCGAAGATATGCGGCTGACGTGCTTCAGCGGTCTTGTAGGCGGGATCGTCGATCCACTCGGGTTTGCCGAGTGCCTTGCAGATCGGCTCCCACGCATGGCCCTGGATCGTGAAGTAGATGTACGCGTTCGGATCCGTTTCCCAGCCCTTGCACTTGAGCACCCAGCCCGGCTGGCCGCCGCCGCCCGCATTGCCGCCGCGCGGCACCACATCGCTGAATTCGCCGTGCGGATATTGCGGATATTCCTCGAGATAGCCCACGCGCTCCAGCCGCTGCTGATCCCGCAGCTTCACGCGGCACAGGTTCAGCACGCTGTCCTGCATCGACACCGCGACCTTCTGGCCCTTGCCGGTTTTGTCGCGTCCAATCAGTGCGGTCAGAATGCCAATCGCCAGATGCATGCCGGTGTTGCTGTCGCCGAGCGCCGCGGCGCTGATGGTCGGCGGACCGTCCCAGAAGCCGGTGGTGGATGCCGCGCCGCCCGCGCATTGGGCGACGTTTTCGTAGACCTTCAGGTCGTCGTAGTGATGGCCGTCGCTGAAGCCCTTCACGGAAGCGACGATCATCTTCGGATTGAGTTCGTTCAGGCGTTCCCATGAAAAGCCCATTCGGTCCAGCGCGCCCGGCCCAAAATTTTCGACCAGCACGTCGGATTCGCGAATCAGTTTTTCGAGTACTTCCTTGCCTTCGGGTTTTTTCGTGTCCAACGTGAGCGACTTCTTGTTGCTGTTGAGCATCGTGAAGTAAAGCGCGTCGGCGTCAGGGATGTCGCGCAACTGGTTGCGCGTCACGTCGCCGGAACCCGGTCTTTCAACCTTGATCACATCGGCGCCGAACCAGGCGAGCAACTGGGTGCACGCAGGACCGGCCTGAACGTGGGTGAAGTCGATGATCTTGATGCCTTCGAGTGGTTTGGTCACTTTGCTATCTCCGTGGTTACGCTGGATCACTTTTTCATTGCCGCGCTTTGCGGATTCAGATTGGTCAGGCGGCCGCTTTCGGTGCCCGCCGCTTCGTCGATGACGGCATTGATCAAGGTCGGCTTGCCGGACGCGATCGATTCAAGCAGGGCCTTCGTCAGTTCTTCCGGGGTGGTCGCGTTGTAGCCGACACCGCCAAATGCCTCGATCATCTTGTCGTAGCGCGCGCCCTTCACGAACACGGTCGGCGCGACGTCCTTGCCGCCCGTCGGGTTCACGTCGGTGCCGCGATACACGCCGTTGTTGTTGAAGACGATCGTGCAAACCGGCAGGTCGTAACGGCAGATGGTTTCGAGTTCCATGCCGCTGAAACCGAACGCGCTGTCACCTTCGATCGCGACAACCGGTTTGCCGCTCGTCACCGCCGCGCCGATCGCGAAGCCCATACCGATGCCCATGATTCCCCACGTGCCCGAGTCGAAGCGTTTGCGCGGCTCGTACATGTCGATGATGCTGCGCGCGTAGTCGAGCGTGTTCGCGCCCTCGTTGACGACGTTGATGTCCGGGCGCGCCTTCAGCACATCGCGGATTGCGCGCAACGCACTGTGGAAATTCATCGGCGACGGGTTCTTGTCGAGCGTGGCGGCCATCTTTGCGAGGTTCTTGCTCTTGCGCTCGGCGATCGCGCCGGTCCATTCGGCGCTCGGCTTCGCGAATCCCGCATCGAGGCCGGCACGCAATGCCGCCACGCACGAGCCGATATCGCCGATCACCGGCGCGGCAATCGCGACGTTACTGTCGATTTCGGTCGGCGAAATATCGACCTGGACGAATCTCTTCGGCTCCGCGCCCCACGTCTTGCCCTTGCCATGGGAGAGCAGCCAGTTCAGACGCGCGCCGATCAGCACGACAACGTCGGCTTCCTGCAGCACGAACGAGCGTGCCGCCGACGCCGATTGCTCGTGCGTATCGGGCAACAGGCCCTTGGCCATCGACATCGGCAGATAGGGAATGCCGCTTTGCTCGACGAACGCGCGGATCTCCTCGTCAGCCTGCGCGTACGCCGCCCCCTTGCCGAGCAGGATCAGCGGGCGCTTGGCGCTCTTCAGCACATCGATCGCGCGCTTGACCGATTCCGGCGCCGGCAACTGACGCGGCGCGGCATCGACCACTTTGACCAGCGATTGCTGCGCCTTCACAGCGTCCAGCGTTTGCGCGAGCAGCTTGGCCGGCAAGTCCAGATACACACCGCCCGGACGCCCCGACACCGCGGCGCGAATCGCACGCGCGACGCCGATGCCGATGTCTTCCGCATGCAGCACGCGATACGCGGCCTTTGCATACGGCTTGGCCGCATTCAACTGATCCATTTCTTCGTAATCGCCCTGCTGCAGATCGACGATTTCACGCTCGCTCGAGCCGCTGATCAGGATCATCGGGAAGCAGTTGGTGGTCGCGTTGGCGAGCGCGGTCAGGCCGTTCAGAAAGCCGGGCGCCGACACTGTCAGGCAGATACCCGGCTTCTGCGTCATGAAACCGCTAATGGCCGCTGCATTGCCCGCGTGTTGTTCATGACGAAAACCGATGAAACGCATCCCTTCCGCTTGTGCAAGTCGCGCGAGGTCGGTGATCGGGATGCCGACCAGTCCAAAGATGGTGCTGATGTCGTTCAGTTTCAGCGCGTCGATGACGAGATGAAACCCGTCGGTCGTTTCGGTAGCTTTCGCGTCGTTTGTCATTTTGAGATGTCTCGCTGTCTCGCCTTCTATTGAACTTGCGGTGCGCGGCGGGCCATCGTTACGGCGACGTGCGCGGCAACCCGCAGGTGGGGGACGCGGAGGATGTGCAAGCCTTCCTCGACCCGGCCGTCGTTGCAGTCGATGAGGTGCTCTGCGGCGGGGTGTTCCCGGGTTCTGGCATGACGTCTCTCCTCTTTGGGTCGCTGCGTGCGTCGTGATATACAATATTCCACACACAGTATTTATTCAACCGTATTTTTACGTCGTGATGCCTTTGCTGCGCTGCGATGGACTTGAATCGCCCGAATTCAAGAGCGACTCACGGAAATTGATTTGCGACGCACAAAGCTTCGACAACGGCGAAATTGGCCTTCGAGCGTCGAATGCTGACGAGCCCGCATCGATGGGTGTGCCAATCGAGCGGTCAGCGGAATGTAATATTTCGTATTTCAGATGACGCGCTGCCAGACACCCAGAGGCGCGTCGGCGCTCGAACCCGGCGCAGATGCACGCGCGCGAGCCACGCGGGCGCGATCATCTCGCGGCCGCACAGGCTCGGCGGCCGCAAAGATCGACGCAATGAAACCGGCGGGTATTTACGTGGCCGGTTCACCGGCGGCGTTGGGCGACACGATGGTTCGTGTGCGATGAGGGGCGCTCGGTAAGCGCGTGTGAACAAGGTGCAGGGCGAGAAAGAGCAGCGCTGCAACGCGTCGGGCGTTTCAGCGCTGCTCCGTTCCGGTGCTTCGGGTTGGCGTGCTCCGGTTGCCCTCTTGACTCAGTATCCAAACGACTTTACGTCGTCAGTCGAGGAAGTCGCAGTTGGCTTCGACGAACGCCGCGAGATCGAGCGAGTGCTGGCGCACGAGCCGCTCGACCAGCTCGGTGTCGCGCTTCTCGAGTGCTTCGATGATGCGCATGTGATCGACGATCGAGCGCGACGCGCGGCCACTCTGCGCGATCGTCATCTTCCGGATCGCGCGCACATGCACGAACAGGTTCTTCATCGTGTCCAGGAGGATCTGCGATTGCGACAGCTGGACAATTGACTGGTGAAACGCGATGTTCGCTTCCGAATACTCCTCGATGTGCTCGGCCGGCGTCGTGTCGCGAAAATTGTCGAACATATGCCTCAGCGCCGCGATGTCCTCATCGGACGCGCGCAGCGTCGCAAGCCGGGCCGCCATGCTTTCGAGCGCCGCCCACATGCAAATCATGTCGACGATTTCTTTCTTCGTCTTGCGCTGGATATAGATTCCGCGCCGCGGCACCGTCCGCAGGAAACCTTCCTGCTCGAGCAGCGTCATGGCTTCGCGAACTGGCGTGCGGCTCACGCCGAGCGCTTCAGTCAGTTCCTTTTCGTCGATCCGGATTTCCTCGCGCGAATGATAGATGTCGGCGTCGGCGATGGCCTGCTTCAGCTTTGCGTATGCCTGATCGCGCAACGAAGCCGAAGCATTGATCGGTACTAGCGCCAGTGTGAGAGGCGCTGGGCGGACATCGGTTTGCGTATCATCCGACATTGATAATTTGCTCCCCCAGTTTCGGATAACCCATTGTGACGGTCTTGCCGGGCCCGCCGCCCGAATCCTCTGCCGACAGGCCGGCGCGGCTGCCCTCCCGTGTGGCTGCCGCGGCCTGATATGCCATCCGCCCGCAACTTAGATATACGGAATATTATATTCCGTATATGGAGAGTTCAAGGCGCTTTTTGTAATCGTCAGCGAAGTGCGCTGGAAGGTGTGGGATGGCAGCGGAAGGCGGTGACGCTGCAGCGATGGAAGGCGACCGGAAAGAAACAGTCGAGGCGACGGGCGCCAGTGATGGGCGCGACGCTCACGGACCCGCCCTTTAAGGGCGCTGGCGGACGGCGCGGCGTCCGTAGGCGGCTCGGAAACGGACGGCACGACGAGCTGCCGGCGATGATCAACTTGGAGTGTACCCAGGCGTACGAAATCCGAACCCTGGGTACACCGAGACGCCCCCGGCCACTTATGCCTGCCCTCCGCCAGGTTGCCAGCGCCCTCAGAACTTGTAATTCAGCCCGACGGAGAAGCCCATTTCTCTGCCGCCCGCGTAGCAAAACGGCGCACCCTGCGAGATCGAGCTGCCGTCATGACAATCAACGGTGACGCTTCGCCCGCCTGCACCCAGCGCATAGTGCGCCGCCGCTTGATTGATGACCAAGGCATAGTCGGCATACACAGTCGCATGTTTGTCGATCGCATGCTTGTACATCGCAGTGACCATATTGGCGCCGTTGGAAGGATTCGGGATGCCAATAGCGTTCGGGTCAGCTGGAGCCGTGTTGTGTTGCCCCGGGTCACCCGGCGTGCGATTGGCGTGCGCCCAACCGACGCTCACGCTGTCCTTGGGAGTGATTTCCTGCGTCAGAGCGAGCCAGAAGCCATTACGGCTGCGCTCGTTCTGTGTTTGCAGGTAGGCCGGAATCTGTCTGCGCATCACTTCATAAATTGCGCTCACCGTGGTCAGAGTGGGAAATTTATATTGCGCACCGACCTTGAATGCCCATTCGTTGCCGATATCGTTGGGGTCCGTCCCATCAGGCGAAGCCAGTGCAGCAGGAGTGTTCGTGACATCGCTTGAGCGATTCACGCCGAGGTGTATCTCATACGCTGTCGTAAAGTACAGGGGGCCGTTGCTATAGGCGAGGTTCGCGCTGTAGGCCGACCCGTAGCTGCCGTCGTTACACGCAATTGGATTTCCACCACTACCAGGGACATTGCCGCCCGTGCAACTCGACTCACCCGAAGCCTGCACCGAATTTTCGTAACCGCGGTTTTGCCCGGGCGAAACCAGTGCGTTGAGAGACCAGCCATGGAAACTGGGCGACTCATACCAGATCGCATGGTCCAGCCGCGTACCGAATTCGACGCGATTGTCGCCGCCCGTGTTACCCATGATCACGGAGTAATCGCCGAGCATGCCGGAAAACGGATTCATGCGTGCGGTCGACGTTTTGTAGGGCGCATCGGTCTTGCCGATCTTCAACGCGCCCCAGGTGGACGATGCTACGCCGATGAAGCTGTTGCGCGACGTCAGGGCGCCCTTGACGGTCGAATCCTGAGCGGAGTTCGAATTGGAAGACCCTGAGGTTGCCGAAATGTCCAGTTGGGTTTCCAGTTGATAGACGAAGGCCAGGCTGGCGTCGGAACCGAATGGCCGCTTGCCGCGAACGCCGACATAGGAAAGATTGGATGAGACGTCGGGCTGCCAGCCCATATGCCCTCTAGGCGAGACGACAGTCCCCCCCGGCGTGACATACGAGTCTTTGAGGCCCTTGGTCGCATAGTCCACGGAAAGATCGAGATTGCCGTAGAACTCCATATCCCCCAGCGCGGCCAGCAACGACTTAAGCTTGGGCGGCATGCCGGCGCCCCACCCTGAGGCGTCGGCATCCGATGTTTTTTGCGCGCCTGAGGTTGTACCCGTGTTTGCGCTTGTACCTGAACTAGTACCTGCGTTTGTGCTTGCGACAGCGGGACTGACCGCTGGCTGACTGTTCGCTGTTTGGGCTTGCTTTGCCACAAGCGCATCGAGCTTCTTATTGAGCGCTTCCATTTGTTGTTTCAACAACTGGATCTGTTGTTTGTCGTCATCTGCCGCAATTGCCTGAGCGAATGCTCCTCCCGAACAGGTCACGCTGCCAGCTGCAAACAGGCATAGCGAAGCCGCCGCATGACGCGGCTTCAGATTTCTTATTCCCATCATCTCCTCCGATATTAATTAGTATTACTACAAAACAAAAAAATAAATTCCGTGACCCGAACAGCTATTTCGATCCGATGAGAACACTTAAGTCACGCGCAAGACAAGGCGACCCAAGTGCCCAAGACAGTTGGATATTTCCGTGATAGCTATTGTATTAATCCAGACTACCGGGGTATGCATCGAGGTGATTGAGATAAGACCCGAAACGACGCATTAAGGCATTCACGGGGCGCCAATGTCCCTATCGGGTGCTCAGAGATATCCCTTTGCGAGCGCGCCGGCCTCGACCGTTCGGTCGATCCACCGCCGTCTCATCGGCGCGAGGATGAATTTCGCGGACACCGCCGCTGTAATCGACACGACCGCCGCACAGATGAACACCGTGTTCCATGAGCCATGCTCCGACAACACCGAAGCGATCGGCACCAGCATCGACGCGGTACCCTTTGCGGTGTAAAGCGTGCCCGCATTGGCCGCCGCGTATTTGCTGCCGAACGTGTCCGCGCAGGTCGCCGGGAAGATCGAGAAAATCTCGCCCCAGCAGAGGAACACGGCCGCGGCAAAGAACATGAATGCGTACGGATTGTGGCCGAACTGCATCAGCCCGAGCAACGCGATGCCTTCGCCGAGAAAGATCATGAACATCGTATTCTCGCGGCCGATCTTGTCCGAAAGAAAGCCGCACAGCGGACGCGTGAAGCCGTTGCACATGTTATCGATCGACAGCGTCATCGTCAGAAGCGGCAGCGTGACGCCCATCAGGCTGACCGGCAGCTTCGCGAAGCCATATTCCTTCGCGATCGGCCCAAGCTGTGCGGTGGCGATAATGCCGCCGGCTGCGACGAACACGAACATCAGGTAAAGCACCCAGAAAAGCGGCGAGCGGATCATCTGGCTGGGCGTGTAGTCGACCTTGGTGGCCACGACGCGCTTGGCCGCGACCGCATTCGCCGGCGGCTTCGGACGCACCAGCAAGGTTGCGAGAAGCAGAATGCAGACGCCCTGGAAAATACCGAAGAACATGAACGTATGCTCGTAGCCGGAACGCTGGATCATGTTGGCGATCGGGATCACTGTGATCGCCGCACCAGCGCCGAAGCCGGCCGCGGTCAGACCCGCCGCCAGGCCCCGTTTATCCGGGAACCACTTGAGTGCCGTCCCGACACAGGTCCCGTAGACGCAACCCGCACCGATGCCCGCAATCACCGCCGCGACGTACAGTGCCCCCAGACTGCTTGCGTGTGCGTCAATGATCCAGCCGAGTGCGGCACACAGCGAACCGGCGATCACAACCGGGCGCGGCCCGAACTTGTCGACGAGCCAGCCTTCGACTGGCACAAGCCAGGTTTCCGTGACGATGAAGATGGTGAACGCAGTCTGAATCGCTGCCTGCCCCCAGTGATGCGCCGCGTCCATCGGCACGACGAACAAGGTCCACGCATACTGCAGGTTCGCCACCAGTCCCATACAGACGATGCCGACCGCCAGTTGAACCCACCGGTTATACCGTAGCGCCGTGCTGCGCGGCTCGGCCACGTTGGAATATCCCATGTCTCCATCTCCTTTGTAGAATTCGTCGTGCTCGAGCGGCGCGTTGCGTTGAATCGTGTAACCGAATCACTCATCGCTTGCGTGCGCGTCGGCAATGAAACGCTAATGGTCGGTCAGATGGAGATCGCACCAACAACAAAAGACCGGCGGGGGTGCGCAAAACGGTCTGGTAAAAGTGGTTGCGTCTTCACGGAGTCTGGGAGCATGCTCCGCGAGAACAGCCATCAGTGAAAGTTAAAACATTTTATGGTTTGCATTAGGCGTCCTGTATACGTCGATGCCTCAACGAACTTCAGCCATGAAAAACGCTACTCTGCGCCAACTCAAGATCTTCGAAACGGTTGCCCGGCACCTGAGCTTCTCGCGCGCGGCCGACGAGTTGTACCTGACGCAGCCCGCCGTCTCAACCCAGGTAAAACAGCTTGAGGAGCACGCCGGCCTGGCCCTGTTCGGGCAGCTCGGCCGGAAAATTTATCTGACGCCGGCGGGTTCCGAAATGCTCACTTACGCGCGCTCGATCATCGAGCAGTTCCGCGAAATGGACGAAGTGATGGCCCGCTTGCAGGGCATTGCGGGCGGTCAACTGAACGTTGCGGTGATCAGTGCGGGGGACTATTTTTTCCCGCGAGTGGTGGGCGAATTCGTGCGCCGCAATGACGACATCAAGCTCAAGCTGGCGGTGCACAATCGCGAGGAACTGCTGCATCAACTGGCGAACAACTTAACCGATCTCGCAATCATGGTGCGGCCGCCGCAGGACCTCGATACACATAACGAACCGTTTGCGCCTCATCCTTATGTGATCGTCGCGCCGCCCCTACACCCGCTTGTGGGCAAGAAGCGCATCCCTCAGTCGACGATCGCAAAAGAGCCGTTCATCGTCCGCGAAAAAGGCTCGGACACGTGGCATTCGATGGAAGACGGGTTTGCGGGAGGAGTCACCAGGCTCAATGTCGCCATGGAGATCAGGAGCACGGAAACGATCAAACAGGCGGTGATTGCAGGCATGGGCATCAGCTTCCTCTCCGCGCATACCATCGGCCTGGAACTGCAGGTCGGTCACCTCGCCGTACTGGACGTACAAGGCTTTCCGGTGATGCTCCACTGGTACGTGGTGCACCGCAAGAGCAAGCGCCTGCCCCCTGTCGCGCTTGCGTTCAAGGAATTCTTGATCGGCGAAGGCGCGACGCAGATCGCGCAGATCACTCACGTCGACGCCGATCTGCTGCGCGGTCAGTCCAAGGGATAATCGAAAGTCAGGGCGCAGCGTGCCGGCGTCGGCTTCACTCAAAACATAAGCAAACATTTATGGTTATTCACAATAACTTTAACTGTTGTTTATTTATAGCCGATCCTATGCTTCTAGCAAGCTATCCGCCCGAAGGAGACGATCATGGGCCACTCACGCGTTAGCGCACCTGAAACCGAGCGCGACCAGGACATGCAGGCGCAGCTTTGCGCATACAACACCGCTTTCGCGGAACTGGGTCTGCGGTTTCGCTGGGACGAGCGCACCCTCACGTCGCTCGCAACCATCGACGGCGAACGGGAGCGCATCGCCGCGTACATAGAGGCCCACCATGCGCATTTGCTCAAAGCGTACAGCGCGGAATTCCTGAGCCAGGCCATTCTCGAGAAAAAGAACGCGCGCTATCCGGTATGCTTGGCGACGCGCAGGGAAAGCGCAGCGAGCGTCAACAACGCGTTGCACCTGTTGCGTGCCGGGTCACAGTGGGAGCGCTCGTCGTGCGACTCTGATTTACCGGCGTTGGCGGGCGTTTAAGAGCGGCAAGCAGCCCGCTTCGCCGGGCTGCAATCGGTCCGGTAGGAGCGGCAGTCGGCCACTGAAACTTCTCGAGCCTGCGCTCGCCAACCATCCGGCGGCTTGGGACGAGATAGCGCAGACGCTATCCGCGGAATGACCTGCAGCCCCGGCCACGGTCGCCGACAAGGATCACGACGCCTGCGCCAACGAAAGCCTCTTTGCGCCCGCACCGCGATTGAAAAAACCGGCGTCGCCCTCGAGCGCCACTGATATATCGGCCTTCAGTAGCTCAAGCCACGCGCACGTTTTCACCTCCAGAAACCGGCGCGACGGAATCAGCATGAACACCCCGATTTCACGCGACCGCCAGCGCGGCAGCACATGCACGAGCGTGCCTTGCGGAACGCGTCGACGACCGCATAGCGGGGCAACCTCGCGATGCCGAGCGCACTCAGCACGCTGTGCAGCACGACCTCCGGGTTGTCTCCGACCACTGGGCCGGTCGGGTCGAGCGTTTAGACCTGCTTGCCGTCGACCAGCTCCCAATGCGGCGTGATCGAAAGATTGACGAGACGCAAACACGCGTGGTCGGCCAGCTCGCGCGGATGCCTCGGCTTGCCGTGCCGCGCCTGGTTGTCATTCCCGAACCATCAAACGGTTCACTAGATTGCGAGTTCCGCGCTGAGCCTGCCGCCAGCAGGTCCAGGAGTTTGTCCGAATTCGGAGATTCTTCCTGACGGCGAACAACTGGTTTTTCGCATCAGTGAGGGCGTCGGCCATTGGCGGCGTTAAATTGCAAGCTGCTGGCGATCAGACTGCGTGCGCGTCCATTACCGTTGCGATCGACGGGCGCACCGTCGAGGTAGAGCCGACGCTTTAAATCATAGAGGTGGCCGCGCGCAGCGACGCATTGACCGCGAACGTCGGCTGCATGGGACAGGGCGTTTGCGGCGCTTGCCGCTGCCTCGTGCGCCGTGACGGCGAGCGCGAGGCTCGCGTGCGAGACATTGCCGGCCTCCGGTCGCAGGACGCTCATGAGGTTCTGTCGCAGTAAGGAAATAAGGAAGAGTCGGGGCGGAAAGAATAGGAATGCTTATGTCGCAAGATCGTAGAACCGCTCGGCGGGTGAACGATTCCGTCCACCATCGCTCTTCATCTGCCCTTTCGCTATTATGTGCATGAGTTCGATACCGCCTAAGATGATGAGGGCGCAACGAAAGCTCTTGAATCCAGGCATCGGTCTTACGATGCGTTTGATTGCTCGATGGTTCTGCTCCACAACGTTGTTCAGATATTTCGATTGTCGAATTCTGATCGGTATTTCGCGATCAACATTGATCGCATTTAGCCCCGCGAGATTTGCCCCGCTCTTGTCGATCGTCATCGTTTCCGGTACACCGTTTCCAGCGATCGCCTTTTCGAAATAGCGCCGGGCCGCGCCCTTGTCCCGCTTGGCGCGGAGCAGGGAGTCAACTGTGTCGCCGGCCTTATCGACGGCCCGATACAAGTACTTCCATTCGCCCCTAACCTCGATATAGGGGTGAGTAGACCCAAGGAACTTCACCCGGAGTCTCTCGCAGGTAGGGTCGAGAACTGGCGCGCGCACGGTAGGCTCCGGTGGTCTTCCCACCGCTTTCGCGGTGGACCTCAGTCCGGCTACCATAGTCACGTTTCCAGCGCCCGCCACGTCGAACGCAGCTTGCCGATTTCCGGCACTACGCTCTCCTGTTTGCTTCACGTCAAGGGTTATGAGACCTATCACGCTGGAGACGCTTTCGGTGCGGCAGCACGACGAACCCGATAGCCGTTAAACAGCTTCAGTTCTTCATACAGCCAGCGCCTACTCCACCTCGTCCAGCCGAAGCCCCGTCGATTCCGGGATCGACCCATGTGGCGTCGGATCTTCTTTTCCACCCAGTCCCTGATGAAGCTGAAGCACTCGCTGGAGTTGCCTACGGCGAAGTAGTTCACCCAGCCCCGCAGGACCGGATTGATCAGTTGCACCACCCGATCCACCGGCTGCGACTGGAATCGCCGGAACACCTCCTTGAGCTTGCGCAATAACGCCGTACGTTTCTTTAACTTGGGCGTATAGTGCGCGCGCCACACCTGTCGCCCGATGCTGCGCAGGCGTCGGAAGTCGAACCCCAGGAAGCCGAAGCTCTCCGCGCGTTCCAGATCCACAGTGCGACTTTTCTCTTCATTCACCTCGACCTGCAGTTTCGCAAACTCTTCCCGAAGGCGCCTGCTCACCACCCTCAGCAGCCACGCATTGCGCGGATGAGCATCGATCAGCACGACAAGATCGTCAGCGAATCGGGCATACTCGACGTAGGTGTACTTCCCGCTTCGCGTGGAACCTTTCACCCGCTCCAGCATCCGGTCTACCTCGGTGAGATAGACGTTACTGAGCAGGGGCGAAATCACCCCGCCTTGCGGAACGCCCTGTTTACCCGATGCCGTCAGCATCAACTTCAGCAAATGCATGACCTCGTCATCTTTGACCCGACGCGCCACCTTTTCAAGCAGCAGGTGATGCCGAACTGTGTCAAAGTAGGCGCGTAAATCCAGGTCTATGACGCGGGTCTTGCACTGAACGATCGCCGTCGCTACCCGATGCACTGCTTCGTGCGCGGTACGCTTCGGACGATAGCCGTACGACCCCGGTTGGAAGTCTGCCTCGAAGATCGGTTCCAGTATGAGCTTGAGCGCACCCTGAACCACTCTGTCACGGATAGCAGGAATCGACAGGACTCGGACCTTGCCCCCGTCCTTCGGTATTTCCTGCCGCCGTGACCGTAGCGGTCTGTAGCTGCCCCCGATCAGTTCGTCCTGTATCTGCTCGAGGAACACTTCCACGCCTTGCGTCTCGATGGCCTCGAACGTCACCCCGTCAATACCCGGAGCCCCATTGTTCTTCCTGGCCAGCGCATACGCCTCGCGCAGCGTTTCCATCTTGCAGACATGGACGTACAAACCCCAGAAACGCCAGGACGGTTCAGCCTTCGCCTTGACGTATATTCCCCGCCTCAGGTCCTGCAAACTACTGGACGCCTTTGTCATTTCGTCCTTGCCTCCCGTGTTGTCGAGGAAACTACAAACAGCAGGGCCCCTTCGCTCCACCGGCGTTACCCGTTAGGCGCAGCAGCGCCTAACGGGTATTCAGCGGAGTCCATTTTTCTGCGGAGTGGGATGGCTCAAGCAAGGAAAATCCTGTCGGCACCATCTTTTCCACTCCGCATAATATTGCGTGCGTCTACCGTGTCATCAAAAGTTCAATGAGTTGATCGGGTGGGCGAAAGTGTCCCTTCCGGAGGGTCGGCGGGATAGTTGAGTTCATGGTTTCGAGCAGTGTCGTTGTATCGGCCCGCAGATACATCTCCGTCGTTTGGGTACTGGCGTGACCCAGCCACAACGCGACTTTGCGAATGTCACCTGTCGATTGCAGGATTGAAAGGGCGCATGAATGTCGAAGGCAATGGGGAGATACGCTCTTCGTTAAGAGACTTGGACAACGCTGTGCCGCCGTTTGGACATGTTTGTCCAGAATGTACTCGAACCCGGAGCGAGTCATCGCGGCTCCGCGTGCATTGAGAAAGACCTCCGTCGCTTGACCCGTAGGCCGCAGCGCTAACCAGGCACGCAACGCGGTGGCCGTTTCTCGCCACAAGGGCAAGGCGCGCTCGCGCCGGCCTTTGCCGAGAACGAGAATGCTGAGCCGAGGATTAAAACTCAAGTTCTCCAGACGCAAACCAACTAACTCGGATACGCGTAACCCTGCTGAGTAGGCGACGTACAGCATGGCGCGATCACGAATACCGTCACGGCTGTTCGGCGACGGTGCATCGAGCAAGGCTTGCATTTCGTCGCGGTTGAGATAGTCGACCAGGCGCGTGTCGGCGCGTTTCATGGGGATCGCTCGAATGCGTTGGATCTGCCCAAGGGCTGACGGTTCCCGGTACTCGATAAAGCGCATGAAGGCACGGATCGCGGCCAGGCGAACATTGCGGGTAGCGGGACTGTTGGCACGCTGGGTTTCCAAATGGTTTAGGAAATCAAGGACCAGCGGTGCATCGAGCTGTTCCAATCCCAGCGCCGAAGGTCTGACCTTCAGTCGCTTGGCGGCGAACTCGAAGAACAGGCGCAGGGCCAATGCGTAAGTATCACAGGTACGCTCGCTGGCCCGACGTTCCACGGGAAGACGCTCGCGTAGAAAGACGCTGACATGGGTGGCAAGTGGGGTCATGAGGTGGCTCCTTTGAAATAGTCCTCGCACCGATTGGCGATGCCGCTGAGCAACTGTGGCGTGGTATGCAGATAGACAAACGTGCCGGTGAGTTTCACGTGGCCGAGATAGGTGGACACCGCGAGCACATGCTGGCGGACGTAGTCGTAACCAGGCGGGCAGTTCTCCAGCGCTCTAACGGCCCAGCTGTGCCGTAGGTCATGGATTCGAGGTCGCGGGCCTGGTCTGCCGGGATCCGGCTCCAGTCCTATCTCCCGCACCAGAGTCCGAAAGGTTTCCTGCACGGCCGAGTAGCGAAGGCCACGACGGCGCATCGAGATGAAGACGTGGTCGTCCCCTCCGCCGAGTTGCCAGCGGCGCTCCAAATAGCGCTCCAGCCCTGCCTGCGCGCTTGGATGTAGCGGTATCAGGCGGCTCTTATGGAATTTGGTTGTACGAATCACAAGACCGTCGACGGTGATATCCTCGAATCGCAGTGCTAGTGCCTCCGAAATCCGCATCCCCGTCACTGCCAGCAAGGAGAATAGCGTGCAATAGGTCCACGGCCGCAAGGAGTCGGAGGGTTGCAAGCGTGCGGCTTGCTCCAGAAGCTGATGGATTTGGACTTCCGTGAAGATGAAAGGGCGATACAGTAATCGCTGACGTGGAAATACATTCTGGCGTGGGACTTCATGCTGCGTGTCCTCGGCCTGTGCGTGGCGGGCGAAAATTCTTATCGCCTCAAGACGGCGACCGCGTTGAGAGGCAGACGGAGCCAAAGCAGCCCATTCAAGCGCAGTCTGTTCGCGTATGTGAGTATCGCCGCGTGCGGTGGCAAATCGAGCGTAGTTGCGCAGGAAGCCTTCGGTGACCCGTAATCCGAAGCCCGCCGAGCGCCGTATGGCCAGATAGGCGTCGATGGCTGGGGTTAGCATGGCGAAACCTCCGGCCACGGTTGCGCCAGCTCGCGTAGCAACTTCACGTCGACCTTCGCGTAATGGGCCGTGGTATCCAGCGAGCGATGACGTAACAATACGGCGATGCTCTCAAGGGACGCACCCTCTGCCAGTAACGCTGTGGCGGCGGAATGGCGCAATAGATGCGCGCCATGGGCAGGGGCGCTCACACCGGCGCGATGAATAGCACTTTTTACGATAGCGGAAACGGCAGTGCTGTTCGTTGGAAAGGGCCCTACCGGTGACGCGACCCGTAGAAACAGGTGGTCCGATCTCACCGCGGGGCGTGCCGTCGCCAGGTAATGGGCGATTGCATCCCCGACCTGCTGAGGTAGCGGTAGCTGAACCATACGGCGCGACTTCCCCATGACCCGGACAGTCGCCTGCGCCCAATCGATATCTCCCAGACGCAGTGCATAGATGTCGCTCGCACGCAGCCCCAAGCGCGCCAGTAGCAGAAGGATGGCGCGGTCGCGGGCTCCAGTGACGGTTGCCGAGTCGCATGCGCCTAACACGCGTTCGACATCTGCTGCAGGCAAGTAGCGTGGCAGCGCCGAAAGGCGCCAACCCCCAATGGTTGGAATCGCAACGTCCAGGCCAACCTGGCACTGACCCTGGGTGATGAGAAAGCGGATAAACGCGCGTAGCGCTGTGATCACCACTCTGGCTTGCGACCTTCCGTGCCGGCTCGCCCGATCGAGAACGAAGGCGCGCAGGCCGGCGATCGAAAAATCTCGGGGATTGCTGCCGAGTGTCTGCAAAAGATCAAGAATAGTCCGGCGATATGTGTTGAGAGTCGTGTCTCGCATCCCGTGATGCCGGCGCATCCACTCGCAAAACTGCAAGAACAGCGGTGGCATCGTCGATCCAGTCGCGGTTTGCTCCACCGGGGAGATCACGCCCGCCTCTCGGAGGTGTCGCAGAAATGCGCGTGCTCCGCGCAAATCATAGTCGTTTACACGCTTGAACCGTTTGCACTCACAGGCATGCAAGTGTTCCTTAAACTCGTCGATGTCGGCCTTCTCAAGATCCGCCAATGATCGCGCACGACCCCGTTGCCAGTAGCTCAAATGCGCCGCCGAACGTAGATACCGCTGAATGGTGCCTGGCCTATATCCCGTGCCAGTCAATGCTACAACGAAGCCGTCCAGATAAGGTTCGGCAGGCGTCTGTTGGATAAAATTCAACGTGTCAACGTTCGGGAAGTAGCTCGTCCACATGATGTTCTCCTTCGCTGTGTCGGTGATCGACAAGCAGAAGCAGAACACCAATTTTTATGCGCAGTCCAGCAGCAAGTCGGCGACGCTATCTCGTTGATAGATCTTCCTAAACTGTCCAGGAGATCGTGGCCACTCCGCAGAAAAATGGACTCCGCTGAATACCCGGCTTCACAGCTACTACGGACCCATCCGCCACCCTCTCGCCTTCGGCCCACTTCCCGGGTTCGCCGGTTATAGGACCTACCTTGCTCCGGCGATTTCGCGCCGGGGCGAGGAGGGCTTCTCCAGTTGCTCAGCATGTCCTTGCCATCGTGCCGTCGCTTCCACCCCGCCGAAGTGGAATAGCCGCATCGGTCAGATTTCGGCTACCCATGCTGCCTTCACCCTCACGGTTGCGGGCTCGGCCTTCGGGTCTCTTCACTTTCGAGGCCACATCCACGTTCATCTTCATTACGGCCCGATGACTCGCACGCCCCCCAAGGAGACGGCCGTCGATAGGCTTCAGAGTCTTGGTTTCCCGCCACCCTGCTATCCAAGCTACGGGGCTTCTGACTTCTACCCCGGCAGGTCTATCTCCTGCTGAACACGCCAGCCTTAGCTGGACACACAACCGTGCGTAAACCTCTCGATTTACACCGCTCCCGGGCACTGTCACGTTGCAGAGATGGTCAAGTAAGATCGGGTGATGAAGAATGCAAAATCGCTTTACCACGGTCATCGCTCTCCGGCGGCGGTCATCAGTTGCGCGGTACGCTGGTATTTCAGGTTTCAGCTCAGCCTGCGTGATATCGAAGAACTGCTGTCCGAGCGCGGGGTTATCGTCAGCTACGAAACGGTCAGACGCTGGTGCGATAAGTTCGGTGCGGGCTTCGCACACCGTGTGAAAGCGGCGCGTCGCAGGCCCGGCACCACATGGCACCTTGACGAAGTATTTGTGACGTTGCGCGGCGAGCCTTACCTGTTGTGGCGCGCCGTCGATCAACACGGTGCCGAACTCGATATCCTGCTACAGAAGCGCCGCGACAAGGCAGCAGCGAAGCGGTTTTTCAAGCGCGTGCTTGCCTCGTGTACTGAGGCACCGCACAAGATCGTGACCGACCAGCTGCGTAGCTATCCGGCGGCGAAAGCCGAGATTCCCGCACTGGCTCACGTCAAGCACGTCTTCGTCAAAGCCAGCGCGCGGGTCAACAACTGGGCGGAAAACAGTCATCAGCCGACGCGCGAACGCGAGCGACGCATGCGTGGCTTCCGCGATCCTGAACGCACGCAGGCTTTCTTATCGAGCTTCGGTCCTATCCGGCAGCACTTCGCGCTCAAGCGACATCTGCTACGCGCCTCACTCTATCGCAAACAGCTCGCCGCACGGTTTGCCGCCTGGCATCGTTTCACTGAGGCCACCCAAGTTCCGTCCGTTTTCTGAGCAAGCGTGCATATTCTCCGCTTTTGCGTCGCAAGCAATTTAACGTGACAGAGCCCTGAAAAGCATTGGCGGGACAGCGAACTCGGACAAGCCGCTCAGGTCGCCTCGGGAAACAGGAGCAAGCGATGCTTGTCACCGTTGCCTTTAGTGACCTCCCCCGTGTCCGCCTCCCCCGTGTCCGCCGCGTCCATGTCCGCCGCGTCCACCGCCATGCCAGTGCTCGTAACCGTGCCAATGGTGGTCACCTCCCCGTCCACCCCAAATATTGATCGTCCCATACGCCGGGACGTAGACGGGTCCAGACGGGTATCCATACGCAGAATCGTATGGCTGGGCATACCCACCGTCTCCATAACCCGGTGCGACTGCGCAACTACTCACACTTGCTGCGATGCCAAGCATTGCAATAATCCTAAGCACGGTGTTCATCCTAATGGCGAGTTGAGGGAGCGCTTTCGAAGAGCGAGGACTTATCGCCCTCGATCGTTCCCAGTCCCATTATCGATATCTGCGTCTGATGTAGGCATGGCGCGAAAATGTCATTTTTGACATTTCAGGAAACGCGCATCGGCCCACGCGCCCGATGTGAGCATGCCGCCGAGGGAACGTTTAGGGTCAGCGGGCCGACGGACAGCCTGCAGCAGCGATCCGGGGGGGCGTGTGACGAGCGAGCGGGGATGGTCGACGGCAATACATCACCCGACGCGAAAGCGGGCAGACTTCCTCATGGCCTCTCCTCACCAGAGAGTTTGCAGAACCATCTATACGGAAGGAAAGCAAATGAGTGCAGCAATACGGGCGCGTGCGCCTTCCGGCGTGACGTGGGACGGCATCGATTGGGCCAATGTTCAACGCCAGGTAAGAAGGCTGCAGACACGTATGGTGAAGGCCGCACAGGCCGGCCGCTATAACAGGGTAAAAGCCCTGCAATGGCTGCTGACCCACTCGTTCAGCGGCCGTGCATTAGCCGTGAAGCGGGTGACTGAAAACAAAGGCAGGAACACCCCGGTGTGGACAAGGTAACGTGGAAAACACCGGCGGCAAAGGCCAACGCGATTGCGTCGTTGAAGAGGCGGGGTTACTCGTCCCTTCCGCTTCGGAGCGGTTTTTATTCTGAAGAAAAACGGCAAGACGAGGCCGCTCGGGATACCGACGGTGATCTCATAATGCACCTCTCACAGTTGAGTGTTGGAATGCTGCGGTTGAACCGTACTTTGAAGCCCGCTGGGGCAAGAAGACGATGAACTCGCCAAGGGGCAGGGTCAAACTCTACCGCGTCTGGCTACGGCAGGATGGCCTGTGTCCGACCTGTCAGGAACCGATCGCACCGGGCAGCCCTTGGGCGACCCGGTTCATTGTGAAAAGAACCGAAGGCGGATCAGGCGCGGCGAGCAACATTCAACTGCACCATCCCGATTACCATGGAAGTCAATATGCCGGGAAGTAAGTTGTGGACGCGGGTATCGAAAGATGCCTTTGCAGAGGCTTGAGCCGTGTGGATCGAAAGACCCATGCACGGTTCTGAGCAGGCTGGACGCGGGTAACCGCGCCCAGCTACCCGACAAAACCGTTGGGCATGCCCTGCAATGTCTATCAGACCAACAACGCAGGCGAAACCGCGCTCTCGTTTGCGCCGCTGTTTCGCCGCCTCGATATGATCCCGGTGCTGGTGGCGCACGGCGCAAACGCGAACCATGTGGATGCGCGCGGCGGCACCGCGCTGCAAATGGCTATCGCGCAGCGCAATACGGCGGCGGCAGATGCACTGCGCCAAGCGGGTGCGACGGAGTGAAGCTGGGCTAGCTCAGGAAAAGATCGCTTCGATATCCGGCGACGCGTCTTTCACCTCGTCGAAGTTCAGTGTTGCTTCGATATGCTGCAGGTGTTCCAGCATGCTCGCCGCAGCCTTTGCTTCGTCATGCGCTTCGATTGCATCAATCAGATCACTGTGCTCGTGATGCGGGCACGCCGGGGCGTTGGGCTTGTCGTAAAGCGTGATGACGAGGCACGTCAACGGCGCGAGTTCTCGCATCATCCGCAAGAGGATTTCGTTGTCGATCATCTCCGCGATCAGCACATGAAACTCGCCTGACAGCCGGATGATGGCGGGCCGGTCATTCTGCTTACGCGCGTCGCTTTCCTGCCGCACGTGCTTGCGTAACGCACGCACTTGCGCCGATGTCGCGGTGCGGCTCAACAGCCTGGCCATTTCCGGCTCGATCATGCGCCGCGTGACAAATACGTCTCGCGCCTGCTGGACGCTCGGGCTGGCGATAAAGGCCCCGCGATTCGGCACCAGCTCGACCAGCCCCTCGTGGGCAAGCTTGTTGAGCACTTCGCGAATCTTGGTCCGGCTCACGCCCGAGACTTCCGCGAGCCGCTCCTCAATCAATTTTGTACCGGGTGCAAGGCGATGCTCAAGCACCGCCTTCTGGATGCGGCCATAGATTTCCTCATTCGTAAACGGCGCCTTGGGCGCGGCAGCTTTACTGGCAGGCATGGAGGAGGCTCGGCTCAAAGGGCTTCTCGCAACTGGGCATGGATCGATGATAGAGCAATCACGCGCGTTTTTGTACACAAAAATTTGGTGGAGCGCTCGCATCGAAACCATGTTCTAACGGAGGATACTGTAATTTTTTTGTATACAAATGTCCATCGGCGCTTATCGAGCCTGACAACCTGGAGATCTCTTTAGCAGGCGCCTTTTGGCCCGTGCAACAACCCTCATTTGGTGCCAGTGATTCGATTTTGGTGCGCCCGCGCACCATCTGCATGCAAGCGCGCGTGTCGTAGATTCCGCCATGTTCCATTGACGTTCGTTCCAGAGAAGGTTCTCAGGAAGCAGCCGTTTCCACTATCGATCGCGCATCCATCATTGCATACAATCTCTTTTATATTGCGTACAAATACTATGATTTATGTTGGCATAAAGTTTGCATTATGAGCATCCAGCAACCATCTTTTTCCGGCGCGGCACGCCAGAAGCAACCCTTGATATGGAAATCATGACGCAACGCACTCTGATTGGCATGTTAACCCCGTCTTCCAACACGGTTCTCGAACCGGTGACTTCGGCGATGCTCGCGGGCCTGCCCGACGTCAGCGCGCATTTCGGCCGCTTCCGGGTGACCGAGATCGCGTTGTCCGAACAGGCGCTGGCCCAGTTCGATGACGAGGAAATTCTCGGCGCGGCAGGGTTGCTCGCCGACGCGAAGCTGGACGTGATCGGCTGGAACGGGACATCGTCGGGCTGGCTCGGGTTTGCGGCAGACGAGCGTCTGTGCCACAGCATCACAGAACGCACCGGTATTGCCGCCTGCACCTCGGTGCTCGCGCTCAACGAGATTTTCGCCATGACGGGCGTGCGTCGCTTCGGTCTGGTCACGCCATATCGCGACGACGTGCAGGCAAAGGTCATCTCAACGTATGGCAGCGCCGGCTTTGAATGTGTCGGTGAACGTCATCTGAACAAGCAGGACAATTTTTCGTTTTCGGAAGTCAGTGCGGACACGTTGCGTGAGATGGCGCGTGAAGTCGCAAAGAGCAAACCCGATGCGATTACGATTTTCTGCACCAATTTGCGCGGCGCGCCGATCGCTGAAGAGCTCGAAGCCGAACTCGGCATTCCGGTGTACGACACCATCTCGACGGTGGTCTGGAAAGCGCTGCGGATGAGCGGCATCGATACGTCGCGCGTTACCGGCTGGGGCAGCCTGTTTCGGGAGGTCGCATGAGCGACGCGGCGGCCTTCGACCTCGTGATCCGCGACGCGGATATCGCCACGGCGGCCGACCGCTTCACCGCCGACATCGGCGTACGAGACGGGCGCATCGTCGCGCTGGGCAGCGGACTGGCTCGGGGCGCCAGCGAGATCGATGCAGGCGGCCGCCTCGTCACTCCAGGCGGCGTGGATAGCCACTGCCACCTGGATCAGGACACCGGCAACGACAGCGTGATGGCCGACGACTTCCTGAGCGGCACGGTTTCCGCTGCCTGCGGCGGCACCACCACGGTAATTCCGTTTGCGTGCCAGCAGAAGGGAAAAACGCTGCGTGCGGCGATCGATACGTACCACCGACGCGCCGACGCCCGCGCGGTGATTGACTACGCCTTCCATCTGATCGTCACCGATCCCACGCCGCATGTGCTCGACCAGGAGCTGCCGCAACTGATCGAAGAAGGTTATACGTCTTTCAAGATCTACATGACGTATGACGCGCTCAAGCTGAATGACCGTCAGATAATCGAACTGCTCGCACTGGCCCGCGTCCACGGCGCCATGGTGATGATTCATGCCGAAAACGCCGATTGCATTGCGTGGCTCACCGAAGCGCTGCTGGAGGAAGGCATCACCGCGCCGATCGGGCATGCGCTGTCCCGCCCGATGCTGGTCGAGCGCGAAGCGACGCATCGCGCCATCAGTCTCGCGCAGCTGGTCGATACGCCCGTGCTGATCGTGCACGTCTCCGGCCGCGAAGCGATCGAGCAGATTCGCTGGGCGCAAGGACATGGCCTCGCAGTCTACGCCGAGACATGTCCGCACTATCTGCTGCTGACCGAGGACATGCTCGAAGATGGCCCTCGCGGCTATCAATGTATCTGCAGTCCGCCGCCGCGCGACGAAGGCAATCGCCAGGCCGTCTGGGACGGACTCGTGAACGGTACGTTTCAGGTGCTCTCCTCCGACCATGCGCCGTTCCGCTTCGACGGTCCGCACGGCAAGCAGGTGGCCGGCGAAAACCCGCGCTTCGATCAGGTGCCCAACGGCATACCGGGTCTCGAGACGCGCATGGCTTTGCTGATGTCCGAAGGCGTGATGAACGGACGCATCGACATTCACGCCTTCGTCGCACTGACCGCAACCAATGCCGCGAAGCTCTACGGTCTTTATCCGCGCAAGGGTTCAATCGCAATCGGCGGCGACGCCGATCTGGTGATCTGGGACACAGATCGTGCCTTCACGCTCACCAACGATGCGTTGCACCACAACGTCGACTACACGCCGTACGAGGGTTGGCAGATGAAAGCGTGGCCGGCGCTGACGCTGTCGCGCGGCGACGTAGTGTGGGACGGCGTGCAGCCCAGCGGCACGCGCGGCCGCGGCGAGTTCCTGCCGGCCTTGCGCCCGCAACTGGCGCAACCGCATCGGCCGTTGAACCCACGCATTGACGCTCACCGGGTGCTACCGCGCTTTGCCTTTCCCGCCGTCTATCGCGAGTAGGAATGGCCTTGCGGACTCGCGCGGAACACGCAGTGCATTCGGCACTTTCCGCGCCGCTTTACATGCTGTCTTTATAACGTACGAACTGTGATTTTCTCTGGAGAGCCTGATGTCCGAACGATTTTCGCGTCGCCAATTCCTCCAACGTGTTGGCGCGGGTGCAGCCCTCGTGTCGATTGGGCTGCCCCGCCTTGCGATGGCCGCCGGGCTCACGCTTGACGACATCAAGAAGGCCGGGGTGCTGCGTATCGGCTGCGAAGCGACCTATCCGCCGCTGACGTATCGCGACGCGAGCGGTGCGATGATCGGCTACGACGTGGATCTCGCCAACGCGTTTTGCCGCAATCTCGGCGTCAAGGCGCAGTTCATCGACACGGTCTGGTCGGGCGTGATTCCGTCGCTCTACACGAAGAAGTTCGATCTGGTGATGAGCAGCCTGAGCTACACGGTCGAGCGCGAAAAACACGTGGACTTCTCCGTGCCTTACGTCGAGGCCTCACAGGCATTGCTGATTCGCGCGGCGGATCTGAAGAGCGTCACCAGGCTCAACGGCATGAACGGCAAGGTGCTCGGACTCAAGCTCGGCTCGCCGGGTCAGATACTCGAACCGAAGCTCGATGCGCAATTGAAAGCAGCGGGCGGTGCGGGTTTCAAGGAAGTGAAAACCTTCGACGACCATCCGGCCGCCTATATCGCGCTGGCAGAAGGCAAAGTGGACGGCGTGCTCAACACGTTGCCGACGCTTTCGCTCGTCCTGAAGAATGCGCCGGGCAAATACGCTATCGTCAAGGGCATCGGCGCGGATAACTGGGCGGGCATCGCAGCACGTACGGATGACACCGCGCTGATCGGCTTTATTGACCAGCAGCTGCGCAAGTTCAGAACAGACGGCACGTTGCATTCGCTGCAGCAGAAGTGGTTTGGTTTCGACATGAACTTGCCGGATGCAATTCCGGTGCTGTCCTGAGAGCGCGGCGTCCATGGACTGGAGCATTATCGTCATGGCGTTGCCGATCCTCGCGGTCGGCCTGCTCGCCACGCTGAAGGTTTGTCTCGCGGCCATCGCGATTGGTATCGTGCTCGGCTTCGCGCTGGGTTTCGGTGCGCTCAGCCGCTTCAGGGCGGTTCGCATCGCCGTACTGGCGTACGTAGATTTCGTGCGCGACACACCGCTGCTCGTGCAGATCTTTCTCGTCTATTTTGCGCTGCCCGTCATCGGCATCAACTTCAACGAGTACTGGGCCGGCGTCATCGCGCTCAGTCTGAACGCGGGCGGCTTCATCTGCGAGATCGTGCGCGCCAGCATGCAGTCGGTCGATCGCGGCCAGACTGAAGCCGCGCAATCCATCGGCATGCGTCACGGCCAGATCGTTCTGCACGTGCTCTTTCCGCAAGCGTGGCGGCGCATCCTGCCGCCGCTCACCAACGAACTGATCTCGCTAATCAAGGGTTCAGCGCTGCTGTCCGCGATCTCCGTGTATGAGCTCACGCACGCCGGTCAGGAAATCATCGCAACGTATTTTTCGCCGTTCGAGATTTTCCTGCTGATCGCCCTCTACTACTACGCGCTGATCTCGGCGCTGGCGTGGCTGTCGCGCTACCTCGAGCGGCGACTACCGCAATACTGACTTCATGAGCTCGGGTTCCAGCATGTCTTCCACCGTTACCGTCTCTAACCTGACCGCAGCGTCCGCTATGGACGCCGCCGCGCGCGTGCATGAAGGCGGAGCTGCAACGCTACTGTCCATAGAAGGGCTGCACAAGCGCTTCGGCGACAAGGTCATCCTGCCCTCCGTCTCGCTGGAGGTCGGGCACGGCGAGACCGTGGTGCTGATCGGGCCGTCGGGTTCGGGCAAGACCACGCTTCTGCGCTGTCTCAACTTCCTGGAGAGACCGGACGGCGGCACGATCCGCCTTGGCAGCCAGCGTATCGGGTTGTCGGAGCAAGGCCGCGCGCTGCCCGAAGCGGAACTGGCGCGACAGCGCAGCCGCTTCGGCTTTGTGTTTCAGCGCTTCAACCTGTTCGCGCATCTGAGTGCACTGGATAACGTCGCCGCCGGCCCGCAGCGCGTGCTGGGACTCTCGCGCGACGCGGCCCGCGCTCGCGCACAAGTTGCCTTGGAAAAAGTCCACCTAGCGCAGCACGTCAACAAGCGGCCCGCGCAACTCTCGGGCGGGCAGCAGCAACGCGTGGCGATTGCCCGCGCACTCGCGATGGAGCCGCAGATGATCCTGTTCGACGAGCCGACCTCGGCGCTCGACCCGGAACTCGTCAATGAAGTGCTCGACGTGATGCGCGATCTCGCCGCGGCCCATATGACGATGATGGTCGTGACACACGAGATGAGCTTCGCGCGCAACGTCGCGCATCGGGTGGTCTTCATGGACGCTGGCGCCATCGTCGAACAAGGCACGCCCGGCGACGTCTTCGGCCGTCCGCGCGAAGAGCGCACGCGGCGTTTCCTGCAGCACCTGCACACCTGAACTGAACCGGACCACCTGGCTGATGACTGCCCCACCTATCGAGCTTGACCTTGACCTGTTGCTACTGGGCGCCACCGTCGTGACGATGGACCCGGCCCAACCGCTGTTGCACGACGCGGCCATCGGCATACGCGGTAACCGTCTCACCTTTGTCGGCCGCGCCCAGGATCTGCCGGTGCAGACACGCACGCGGTCCACGCGCCGGCTTGCCGGACGCGTCATCGTACCCGGCTACGTGAACGTCCATACCCACGCCATTCTGACGATGGTGCGCGGCGTCGCCGAAGACCTAGGCTTTGCGCCCGCCTACACGCCAGGGATTCCACACGGCCATGACGTGCGCCCAGACGAAGCTATCGCGCTGGCGCGTCTCGGCGCGCTCGAAGCGATGCTGTTCGGCTCGACGCTGATCAACGACAGCTACGTCCACGCCGATCTGACCATGGGGGCCATGGCCGACCTCGGCCTGCGGGTGTATTCATGTGGCCGCCTGCACGACGTCGATTTCTCCGGCGTCGCGGACGGGCGCTGGGAATACCACGCCGCAACCGGCGAGCGCACGCTCAACGACGCGCTGGCGCTCGCTGGCCGCTGGCATCGCAAGCGCAACGGGCGCACCGGAGTCCAACTCGCCGTACATGCGCCCGACACCTGCTCCGACGACTTTCTGTGTCTGATTGCCGACGCAGCACGCACACATGATCTGGGCGTGACGACTCATCTCGCGCAAAGCCGTACCGAAGTTAGTGTAGTGAAGCAGCGTTCTGGTAAAAGCCCCGCGCAGTTGCTTGACGAGGTCGGACTGCTCAACGAAAGGCTCGTGGCGGCGCACTGCCTGTATCTGGACGACGACGACATCGCACGCGTCGGACGGGCCGGCATCACGGTGGCGCACATCCCCAAGGGCAACGCAACGGGCGGCACGATGGCGCCCACGCCGCGTCTGCGCACCGCCGGCGCGCGCATTGCATTGGGCACCGACAACATGCACGCCGATATGACCGAGGTGATGCGCTGGGCGCTGGCCATCGCGCGCATCCAGTTGGGCGAAGTCGCTGCGGACTGGCAACCCGCCGATGCGCTCACCATGGCGACGCACAACGGCGCGCAGGCCATGGGACTCGGCGACGAACTCGGCTGCCTCAAGACAGGCTGGCTCGCCGACCTCGCCATATTCGATTTCCAGCGCGCGCATCTGATTCCGCATCCCAGTCCGTTGGGCACGCTAGTACACACGGGACTTGGGCGCGATGTCGAGATGGTCATCGTGGACGGGGAGATTGTGGTCGACGGCGGCGCCCCCACCCGTTGCGACGCCGACGCGGTCATCGCTGCTGGAAAGCACGCCGCCACGCAACTATGGAAAAGGGCTAGCGCATGAGCACCCCGCACAGTATCGATTCGCAGTCGAGGCACGACTCAGCCGGCACCGGGACCTTCGTCCCTTCAACTACGCAAGCGCGTGCCTCGCAAACCGGTGCCGCCGTGCAGATGCGCGGCATCCAGCATCGTTTCGGCACCGTACCGGTTATCGAAGACGTCGCGCTCGACATTGCCGCAGGCGAACTGGTTGCGTTGCTCGGTCCGTCGGGCTGCGGCAAAAGCACGCTGTTGCGGATTCTCGCCGGCCTGCAGATGCAGTCCGAGGGTGAAGTGCATATTGGCGGACAACGCGTGGACGGCCTCGCGCCACGCCAACGCGGCGTGGGCATCGTCTTCCAGAACTACGCGCTGTTTCCACACATGACGGTCGCCGCCAACGTCGCCTACGGTCTCGAAGCCAACGGCGTCGCGCGTCGTGATGCCGCTCACAAGGCGCTGCAGATGCTCGAAATGGTGCGCATGGAAGCATTCGCGAAGCGCTATCCGCGTGAGTTGTCGGGCGGTCAGCAACAACGCGTGGCACTGGCCCGCACGCTCGCCGTCGAGCCGCGCATCCTGCTACTGGACGAGCCTTTTGCGGCGCTCGACAAAAACCTGCGGCTCGATATGCAGATCGAAATCCGCCGTCTGCAGCGCGAGTTGAATATCACGACCGTGATGGTGACGCACGATCAGGAAGAGGCAATGAGCATGGCCGACCGGGTCGCAGTGCTCAATCGAGGGCGGCTCGAACAATACGACTCGGCAGTCGCGATCTACGATCAGCCCGCAACCCCCTTCGTCGCCACCTTCGTCGGCACGGCGAATCTGCTGCCGGTCACCTTGCGCGTGCACGGCAGCCAGTGCCTGGCAAACTTCGACGATGGCGCCGTGCTGGCCGTCGCTCAGCCCGGCCCGTGGCGCGATGCCGGTGCGGCGCTGCTGGCGGTTCGCCCCGAGCAATGGGCGTGGCAGTTGCCCCAACCGGGCGCCAGCGCGCGTCAGCTGCTGGCTACAGTGCAACTGGCGATGCCGATCGGTCCCACGCTGGTAGTCGATCTGCAGACCGATGCCGGACAGACCGTGAAGATTTCCGTGCCGCGCGCCGAGGGTGCCGACTTGCGCCCGGGCTTGCGCGTTGCGCTCGATTTCAAGTCGGGTGCGCGAGTGCGCACGTTCAAGGCGGCGCAACCCAGTAACGCAGGTGTTTAGCGCATGGTCACAATCGTCCTGGTCTAACGCGCCGCCCGCTTCGTTATCGCCGGTTCATCCTGTTCAACTATCCATCCAGAGGTCCTATGTCGCTGATCGATCACCAACGTCGCAAGCTCCTGCAACTGATGGGAGCAGCGGGGGCTGTCGGCCTGTCGCTCGGCAGCCCGCTTGCCATGGCTGCGTCCGAATCCCTCGCCGCCACCACGTTTCCCGGTGCGTGGGAAGAGTCGCAACGCAAGATCCTGTTGCCCGCGTTTCGCAAGGCTGCGGGCGTGAGCGCCGTGCTCACCGCATCGCAAGCGGTCGACACACTGACAAAGCTGGTGGCCGCGCGCAATAACCCGCCGTTCGACGTGGTCATGATGGACGAGGGCCCCTACCTGCAGGGCATCACGCAAGGCGTGTTCGAACCCATTCCGGCAGCCCGGGTGCCGAACCTGGCGAATCTGCCCGCGCACTTCATCGACCCGAAGGGTCTGGGCGCCTATGTGTCCGCGCAGGTCTATGGGATAGCGTACAACACGGAGCGCGTGAAGACCACGCCGAAATCCTGGAATGATCTGCTCAAGCCGGAATTCAAGGGCCGCGTCGGCCTCGTGAGTCTCGACTCCACCTTGGGCACGGTATGGATGGTGGCGCTCGCCAAGATGCTGGGCGGCGACGAAGATCACATGGACCCGGCGTTCGATTACATCAAGCGGCTGATGCCGAACGTCGGCGCGGTTGCCGCCAATCCGGGCGCACTCGGCACGCTGTTCCAGCAAGGTCAGGTGGATATTGCCTGCCACTACATCAACAACGTGGAATCGTTGAAGGCCAAGGGCGTGCCGGTGGCGCTCGCGCGCCCCGAAAGCAACTGGGGCATGGTGCGCAGCACGATGAATATCGTGAAGAACACCCAGGCGGCGAATCTCGCCGCGGCGTATATCAACACCGCGTTGAGCATCGAAGTGCAGCAGCAGATGACGAGCGCGCCCTACTACGTCGCGCCGACCAACACGAAGGTGCCGTTCGGCGCAGCGCTCGCCGCTGTCGCTCATAACGCCAATGACATGACGTCGTTCGTGCAGGTCGACTGGGCACGCATCAATCCGCGCCGCGCTGAATATATCGACCGTTTCAACCGTCTGATCAAGGTCTGACGCATCATGAACGCGAATCACCGGATGCCGCGCGACTGGCTGCTCGTGCTGCCACTGGGCCTGTTCTTCATCGCGTTTGTGGGCGTGCCGCTCTTGCTCGTCGCGCTGATCAGCCTGCACAACGACACAGCCATGACGCATTTCGGCATTCGCCAATACATGGTTTTCTTTGGCGACGGATATAACCGCGGCATCCTCTGGCAAACGCTCTGGCTTGGTGTGGCGACCACGCTGGTGACGATCGTGCTCGGCTATCCGGTTGCGCATCTGTACGTGGTGAGCCCGCCGCGCTGGCGGCGTGTGCTGATCGTGCTGATCCTGCTGCCGCTTCTGACCAGTTCGGTGGTGCGCACGTTTGCGTGGGTCGTGATTCTCGGCAATGAAGGGCTGGTCAACGCGCTGCTGGTGGCGCTCGGGCACACGGGCCAACCGGTCAAGCTCCTGTACACGCCGCTGGCGGTGATCCTCTCGCTTGCGCAGATCGAATTGCCGTTGATGGTGTTGCCGCTCGTCACCACGCTCAGTTCGCTCGACATGCGCTTGCCCGAGGCGTCGCATGCGCTGGGCGCCAGCAGCTGGCGTACCTGGTGGAAGATCACAGTGCCGCTTGCGATGCCGGGTTTGCTCAGCGGAACCTTGCTGGTGTTTACCGGCGCAGTCAGCGCGTTCGTGGTTCAAACCCTGGTGGGCGGCGGCCAGCTGATGTACATGCCGTTCTACATCTACGAACAGGCCATCCAGACGCAGAACTATCCGTTTGCGGCGACGCTTGCCGTGATTCTGCTGGTGAGCGTGCTGCTCGTGGTGACCTTGCTCAACTATTTCGGCCGCAAGACTAGAGGGTTTGTCCATGGCTAAATCCACGCTTGCCGCGCCGGGCGTTATGCCGGCGCGCCGCACCCAGCCAGGTCGCCAGTCGTTCAATGCAGTGATGGGCTTGATGGGCGGCATCGGGCTGTTGATGCTGATCGGGCCCACGCTGATCGTACTGGTGACGTCGCTCACATCGGGCTACTCGTTGAAGTTTCCGCCGCCGGGACTGTCATTGCGCTGGTATCAGGCGCTGATCTTCGATTCGCCGGAGATCATCGACGATTTGCTGTTGAGCCTGAAGCTGGCTGCCGCTGCGACCGCCTGCGCGACCGTGCTGGCGGTAGCCGCCGCAGTGACGCTCGCGCGCCGCCGCACGTTCGCTGCGCGACTGCTGGATTCGTTTTTCATGGCGCCGCTGACCATTCCGTCGCTGGCGCTGGGTCTGGGTATCCTGATCCTGTTCAATCTCGAAAGCGCGGGGCTCTCGTTCTACAGTCTGCTCGCCGGACATATCGCGCTGTGCGCACCGTATGTGCTGTACACGACGTCGGCCAGTTATGCGCAGCTCGATCCTGCGCTGCTCGATAGCTCGACATGCCTCGGCGCGGGCGGCTGGTTCACGTTCCGCCGCGTCGTACTGCCGGCGCTGGTACCAGGCATTGCGTCGGGGGCGTTCATTGCGTTCATGAATTCGTTCGATAACGTCGCGCTGTCACTGTTCCTGTCGGACGCGCGATCCGAAGTGCTGCCCATCCACCTGTGGCATATCATCGAGGACAGCCTCGACGTCCGTGCGGCTGCGGCCTCAGGCGTGCTGATTATCGCCACCTTGATTTCCATGCTGCTGATGGAGCGGCTCGCTGGCTTGTCGCGGCAGTTTTGCTAGCCGCCGCAGTCCACCCTTCCTTCGATCTGGTAGAACCCGTGCGCAAGATACTTTCCAACGTCAAGGCATTACAGGGCACCGAACAGCGTTATGAGCCGCGACGCGTCGACGTCGTGATCGAAGGCGAGCGCATCGCCGCTATCGTGCCGGGCGGCAGCGCGACCGACGGCGAACGCATACCGCTTGACGACTGCCTGCTGGTGCCGGGGCTCATCAACGGCCATCAACATTCGCACGAGCATTTTCACAAGGGACGGCTCGAAAACCTGCCGCTCGAGTTGTGGATGCACTACGTGCGCGCGCCGCGCCCCGTGAAGCTGACGCCGCGCCAGGTCTATCTGCGAACGTTGATTGGCGCGCTCGAATCGCTGCGCAGCGGCACAACCACGCTCGTCGACGACGTGAGCCTCGGTCAGGCCATTGACCCCGCCGCTGTCGACGCTATCTTCCAGGCTTACGAGGACTCGGGAATTCGCGCGCTCGTGGGGTTCTCGATGATGGATCGCGCGATCGTCGATAACTTCCCGGAGGTCGACAGCATTTTCCCGCCCGCGCTGCTTTCGCAACTACGTGCGCAGCCGCGGCCCTCTCCCGATGCGTTCTTCGCGCTGCTGGAAAGCGAGTTGGCGCGCCGCCATCCCCAGCATGATCGGGTGGGCATGCTGATTGCCCCTTCCGCACCGCAACGCTGCACGCCAGAATTTCTCAGGCGTTGCCGCAAATTCGCCGACACGCATGATCTGCCGGTCATCATCCACGTTCAGGAAACCCGCTTGCAGGTGGTAACGGCGCAAGCCTTCTACGGCAAGTCCATGGTGATGCGCCTTGCCGAACTGGAATTTCTGCGGCCAGGCACGTCGCTGATCCACGCGGTCTGGTTGTCGGATGCGGAGATCGCGTGTCTGGCTCAATCGGGTGCGAGCGTGCAGCACAATCCATGGAGCAATCTGATGCTCGGCTCGGGCATTCAACCGGTGCGAGCGCTGCTCGATGCGGGCGTCAACGTGAGTCTCGGCTCCGACGGCTGCGCGTCGACGGTCACCGTCAATATGCTCAACGTGCTTGGCAGCGCCGCAGCAGTGTCGAAGATACGCGGCGACGATTATTCGCGCTGGTTGTCCGCAGCTGAAGCGCTGCGTGCGGGGACAATTGGCGGCGCGACAGCGCTCGGACTAGGCAGCCAGCTCGGTGCAATCGAGCCGGGTTATCGCGCCGACCTGGTCGCTTACCGGACTGACACGATCAGCTTCACGCCGTTAACCGATCCGGTGCGGCAACTGGTGTATGCCGAGCGCGGCGCCGCTATCGACAGCGTGTTTGTTGCGGGCGAGGCAGTCATGCGGAACGGACGACTCACGCGCGTCGATGAAGGCGCGCTGCTGCGGGAGATCAACGCCGCTTATCAGGCATTGGGCGCGGAGTTCGACCTCGCGGATGAATCCGTCGCGCCGCTGCGCGCGGAGATGGAGAAGGTCTACGCGCGCGCCCAGGCACTTCAGGCCGAATGGCAACCTCATACAGCGAAACTGGCCGGTTGACGACGACGGACTCCTGCACTAGGCAATCCAGATGCCAGCTGGTGCCGGGCTTGCGACGCGCAGCTTTGCGGGGCCGCATACGTTGACGTACACATTGCGAATTTCGTCCGCCTACAATCGTTCGATGTTATTCGGAGGGCCCGACGGCACACGTGATGTTTGATAAGCCAACACTGAACACTAACGAACGCCCCGCCTATCTCGCGTTGGCCGACGAACTGATTCGCTACGATACGACGAGCAGCCGCTCGAATCTCGGCCTGATCGAAGCGATCCGGGACCGCCTTCGAGCCCATCAGATAGAAACGCTGCTGATCTATGACAGGGCGAGGCAAAAAGCAAATCTGTTCGCGACACTGCCGGCCTTTAACGGGGAAACGAATGGCGGCATCGTGCTGTCCGGGCACACCGATGTCGTTCCCGTAACCGGCCAGAACTGGTCAAGTGATCCCTTCGATCCGACCATCCGCGGCGATCGGCTCTACGGCCGCGGCTCGTGCGACATGAAAGGTTTTATCGCAGTGACGCTCGGCCTGTTGCCCGACATCCAGAAGCGCTGGCTACGCGAGCCTGTTCACTTCGCCTTCTCTTTCGACGAGGAGGTCGGCTGTCTCGGTGCGCCCCTGCTTCTGACTGAACTCGCGGAACGCGGCATCCGGCCGGCAGGCTGCATCGTCGGCGAACCGACCAGCATGCGGCCCGTCGTCGCTCACAAGGGCAACAACGCCTACCGATGCTGCGTGAAGGGCGTGGCCGCCCATTCGTCGCGCACGCCGAGCGGCGTCAACGCGATCGAATACGCCGCGCGCCTGATCTGCCGAATCCGCGATACGGCCGATACCCTGCGCCGCAACGGCCCGTTCGATCGCGCATTCGACGTACCGTTTTCGACGGCACAAACCGGCCTGATCAAGGGCGGCGTCGCAATCAACACGATTCCCGAAGATTGCGAATTCTTCTTCGAATACCGCAATCTGCCCTCCGAAGATCCGGAAAGGTTCTTTGAACAGATCGCCCGCTATGCCCGCGAGGAACTCGAACCACAGATGCGCGAAGTCTCCAATGCCGCGGCGATCTCGTTTGAAAAGGTCGGCACGACGTTGTCGCTCGACAGCGCTGAGCAAGCCGCCATCACGCGACTCGTGCGCACGCTGTGCAATGACTTTGAAACACGCAAGGTGACTTACGGCACCGAAGCCGGCCTGTTCTCGCAAGCGGGAATCCCCACGGTGATTTGTGGCCCGGGCAGCATCGACGATGCGCACAAGGCAGACGAATCCGTCGAACTCTCGCAGCTGGCCGAATGCGACCAGTTTCTGCGGCGCGTACTCGACACGCTCACGGCACCCTGAATCGCATCGGCATCACAGGCCGTGAACGAGGATAGCCTCCAGGTCGTCGTTCTCTTCCTCCGGTCCATGCAGCCGCAAGGTCGCTTCGATATGATCGAGATGTTCGTCCATGAGCTTTTGCGCCAGCTTGACGTTGCCCGCTTCCACTGCGTCGATCAGACGCGCGTGTTCGTCGTGCAGGCACGCCTGCGCAGTCGGCGCGTTGTAGAGCAGGATCGTCAGGCACGTGAGCATCTGCAAGCCACGCATGGTCCGCTCGATGAAGCGGTTACCCGACACCTGCGCGAGCATCACGTGGAATTCACCTGATAGCCGCACCGTGGCACGCCGGTCATCACGCTTACGAGCCTCGTCTTCCTGTGCCACATGCGCGCGCAAACGCGCCAGGTCCTTCTTCGTGGCGCAACGGCACACCTTTTCGATGATCGGCAATTCGATCTGACGCCGCGCCTCGAACAACTCGCGAGCTTCTTCGACCGTCGGGCTCGCAACGAAAGCGCCGCGATTCGGCACGATGGTCACAACAAGCTCGTGCGACAGTTGCTGCAACACCGCGCGCACCGTGGTACGGCTCACACTAAAAATAGCGGCGAGCCGATCCTCGGCGAGCTTCGTGCCGGGCTGCAGCCGATGCTCCGAAATCGCATTCATCAAGCGCTCGTAAATCACGTGGCGATGAGCTCCGTCAAAGGAGCCAGCCACTTCAGTGTCGGCTGTCTTTGCCCTCTTCTTATCAGTCGGCATGAAAGGGTCCTGGTAGTAAGTTGGATCACGATGAGGGCAACGCGCGCGGTTGACTGCGCCGACTGCACACCTCAGTCACAGTGCGAATTATCGCCCATATTGCACACAAGTTATACGGCGAATTGTATTTTCATAACGAAAACAAATCGTCTGCGAAAGCGAATTTGCTTCCCTATAGCGCACCGGAAAGGGGTCCACAACGCGATGCCCATTGAGCGTGCTTAGCGCGACATGACGGTGCAAAATTGCCCTTTAGGCAACATCGCGGTGCATTTTCAGAAGGCTCGTCGGTGCATTATTGTGTACAAACAACCATAATTTTATAAAACAATATGTCCATCATCCTGTAAACAAAGAGATCCATCAAAGTGCACACAACTCGATGCCCGCTGGCACGGTCTTCGCTAAAACGTGGCCAAGCCCTCGCATCCGGCAGCCCATCTGCCGACGCGATTCCCGACGCCCCCGTGAACCCGTCATGCAAAAACTGCTCCTCGCGCACGGCAGTGCGCTTTCTAATCTCGCGTTGTTCGTAGCGGTCGATGCCGGCCTGTTCGAGCGCCATGGCCTGCAGGTCGAAGCACCGCCGCTGGCCCAGTTCGGTTCCACCGCCGCCTTGCTGAGAAGCGGCGAGGCTGACCTTGGCACCACAGGCTTTACACAGCCGCTGGTCGATCATGCCCGGCCCGATCCGCTGCGAATTGTCGGCGGCAGTGGCAAGCTCGGTATGGCGCTTATGGGTCTGCCAGGCCTTTCGATGAGCGATCTGCGTGGCCAGCGCGTGGGGACTTTCGCCGACGATCCAATGGAAGTCCTGTTGCACGATGCGCTGCGGGTACGCGGGATGGCCCCCGTGCAGATCGAACGCGTGCTGTACCCATCGCTCGCCAAGGCGGTCGACGATCTGACCAGCGGCCGCCTCGCGGCGCTGACGTTGATCGAACCGTGGATTTCCCGCCTTCGGATGCGCGGCTTCGAGGTACTTTGCGACGGCTTGCAGGCATGGGGCGGCGACTATCCCGACACATTGCTCGTCGCCCGCAAGAGCTTTCTTGACGCACATCCTGAGATCATCCGCGCGGCCTTGCGCGCGATGCTCGATGCGCAGGAAGCGATCACGAACAATCCCCGCGAAGCCCTGCGCGCCAGCGCGCACCGCTACCCCGAATTCACGTTCGATGAACTGCTGGCCGGCATCGCTGCGCAGCCGCCAATCATCGATATTCGCCCGCTTCGCGAGTGCATTCTCGCGCGTGCCCAGTCGCTGGAAGCACTCGGACGAATGCAGGTTTCTGGCTCGATCGGAGAGATCTTCAGCTTCGACCTGCTGGCACAAACGCTTGCGCAGTCGCCTGCGGAAACTTTCATATCCCCATCTGCCGTTCAACCTCTCTAAGGACCACGCGATGTTCAGGAAATTTGTTCAGCAAGACCCGGATGGTTACCCATTGACCGAACTCGGCAGCACGCGACGCGAATTTCTGATGCGCGGCGCGTGCCTGGCCGGCGCCGCGGCGTTGGGTGGTGCTTATCTTCCACAGGCTATGGCGGCCGGCCCGCTGACCCTCAAGGCGACGCACGGCACGGGTCTGTGCAATTGCCCATTCTTTCTCGTCAAGGAACGCAATCTCGCGCAGGGCGTCACGCTCGACTTCGTGACGACGCCGTCGAACGCCGACATCGCCGCGCTGTTCGGCGCGGGCGTGGTGGATGTGTCCGTCGTTCCGTACACCAACTTCATGACGCTCTACGATGCCGGCGCACCAATCAAGATCGTTGCAGGTTCGGGCGCGCAGGGTTGCGTAATCGTCGCGCAGCCGGGCATCACGTCGGCGGCGCAACTGCGTGGCAAAACCATCGGCACATTCCAGGCAGATACGCTCGAAATGTTGCCCTACGACTACCTGAAGAAAGCCGGAATGAGCTTCGCCGACGTCAAGGTGCGCTACTTCGGTACGTCGCCGGAACTCGCGCAGGCTTTTATCGCCGGGAACGTCGATGCGATGTGCCACATCGAGCCTTACGCAACGCAGGCATTGAAAGCGAGGCCGGGCTCTGTGCAACTCTCGAACGGCGTTGACGTCTACGGCGCGAACTACAGCGACTGCGTTCTTGCCGTGCGCAGCAAGCTGCTACACGAAAACCGCGATGCGGTGAAGGCGCTGATCAAGGCAATGATGGTCGCCCAGCATCAGGAAGAGCTGGACCGTGCTTCGGCTGTCAAGGACACCGTCGGGAAATACTTCAAGACGAGCTATGACGCCACACTCGATGCGGCCTCGAAACAGCCGGCAATGATCGATCAGCGAAGCAACCAGAATTTCATCCTGCAGCGCGCGCAGAACCTCAAGGATCTCCGTTACATCAAGCGGCTGCCCGGCCCCGAAATGTTCGACTGGGGGCCGCTCAATGAGGTGATTAAGGAAAACAGCGATCTCTATGGCCAGCTCAAGCTGAAATCCGCATGAAAGCCGATCCGACGACCCTCTTCGCGCACCGGCGCGTGGTGCGCCCGGCAGCAAGTGGCCGGCCACGCTCCGACCTTGTCCGGCGACTCGTGCCACTTGGTTGGGGCGTCGCCTCGCTGGCGTGCTTCATTGCCGCATGGGAATTGGCGTGGGCCGCAGGTTGGGCAGATCCCCTTCTGTTGCCGCCGCCGCATATCTTCCTGCGCAACTTCGCATCGCAAGCACAGTACTTCATTCCGACTGATGTAATTGGCGAGACTTCGAACGCAACAGCGCTGAAGTCGCTCGCCATGACCATCGTCGCAACAACGTTGCGGGTGTTAAGCGGCCTGGTGCTGGGCTTCGTCTGCAGCGTGGCGATGGGCATCGCGATCCGCTACTTCCGCCTGTTCGGCAACCTCACCCTACCGACTATTACGCTGCTGGCACCCATTTCGCCGATCGCGTGGCTGCCGGTTGCGATCTTCCTGTTCGGAATCGGTAATGCACCCGCTGTATTCATGGTGTTCATTTCGCTTTTTTTCGTCATGACCGTCTCGACGATCAGTCAGATCGACAACGTCAGCCGCACCCATCTCAACGTCGCCGCTGTGATGGGCGCGACACGCGCGCAGACTTTCCGCCACGTGATTCTGCCGGCCATCCTGCCATCGCTCTTCATGGTGCTGCGCATGAACCTGTTCGGCGCATGGATGGTGGTGCTGGTGGCGGAAGCAACTGGCGTCGGCAGCGGGCTCGGCCAGGTTGTCATGCTCGCGCGCAATACCTTCAACTCGAGCCTGTCGTTCTTCACGATGACGCTGATCGGCATCACCGGCTTTGCCTTCGACGTTGCGTTGCGGATCGTCCAGCGCAAAGTGCTGTTCTGGGTTCCGAATAACGGCCTGGGGAAATGATATGAGCCAGAATGAATCAACTTCCGTGCAACCGCCGCTCGTCACCTGCAAGGGCGTCGGCAAGACATGGCAGACAGACGGAGCACCGTTCGTTGCCTTGCGTGACATCGATCTGAATATTGCGCGCCGCGAGTTCGTCGTGTTCCTGGGCCCAAGCGGGTGCGGCAAAAGTACACTGCTCTATCTAATCTCAGGACTGGAACAGGTATCCAGCGGCCGCATCGTGTGCGGTGGCGCGGAGGTGCGCGAACCGGGCACGGACCGCGGACTCGTCTTCCAGGACGCCTCACTCTTTCCGTGGCTAAGCGTGGGAGAAAACATCACCTTCGGCCTGAAAATGCAGCACATGCCCAAGGAAAACCGGCGGCGTGTCGCAGAGGAAATTCTCGAGCGCGTCGGCTTGTCCGAAGCCATCGACAAACGGCCCGACCAGCTCTCGGGCGGCATGCGCCAGCGAGTAGCAGTGGGGCGTTCACTCGCGCTGAAACCCGAGATACTGCTACTCGACGAGCCGTTCGCCGCGCTGGACGTGCAAACGCGTGCGAAGATGCAGGATTTCCTGACCCAGGTCTGGCAGCAAAGCAACGTGTCGATGGTGTTCGTCACTCACCACATCGACGAAGCCATTGCGCTCGCCGACCGTATCGTCGTGTTTACGGCACGCCCCGGGCGCATCAAGACCATCATTCCGGTCGATCTGCCTCGTCCGCGGGACACGCGCAGCCGCGCGTTCCACGATCTCAGCGTCCACCTGACCGACCTGATGCGCGATGAAGTCGATCGCGCCTTCGCCGAGCAGGAGCGGGTCCGATGAATTTGTCGGTAGCCCTCAGCACACTTCGCGTCGCTGCACTGCAATTGCCTCCCTGCACGACCGACCTCGCCAACAACGAGGCCGCAGCATTTGCCGCCGTGCGCGCCGCCGCCGCTGAAGGCGCCCAGTTGATCGTCTTGCCCGAACTCTCCATGGTGCCGTACTTCGCAAGCGCGCCGGGCGGGCAATATCGTGACTGGGCGGAGCCCGCCGACGGTCCCCTCGCCGCACGCTGCTCCACGCTGGCCAAGGAGTGTGGCGTCACCCTGTTCGTACCGTTCTACGAAGTCGATCCCGCGACTGGCCGGTACCACAACGCCGTGCTCGGCTTCGACGCCAACGGCAAGCCGCTGCGCGCCGGCCCGGTTGCGCGCAAGCTTCACCTGCCAGTCGGCGACGACCCGCCGCCCGGCTACGACGAGGCCGCGCACTTCACGCCCGGCGACGCACTGCACGTGGTGCAGGTAGGCTCGTGGCGCATCGGCGTTCTGGTCTGCTACGACCGCCGCTTTCCGGAATGCTGGCGCGCGTTGCGTGCGACCGGTGCGGATCTCGTCCTCGTGCCCGTCGCGGGCAGCGGGGGCGACGATATGGATTTCTTCGTCGGCGAACTGCGCACCCACGCGCGGGAGAATGGGCTGGCGGTTGTTTGCGCCAACAAGATCGGAGACGAATTCCTCGATGGCGCGCGCATCGACAACTATGGCGAGTCGTGTGTGATCGCTGCCGACGGCGCGATGCTCGCGCACCGACGCGGCAACGAAGGGCCCGGCATCGTCAGCGCGACGCTCGCGCTTGCAGACATCGCGGCGACCCGCGAAAAGCTGACCTACTTCGACCACCGGCGTGTCGATCTATATGACACGCCATCGTTCTGAACCATTCCTCTATTCAGGTGAAAGCAACCATGTCCGAAACATTGATTGTCGCTGGGTGGATCGTGAAGGGCGTTACCAACCGGCACACCGCCGACATCATCCGCCACGGTGCGCTGTATCAACGCGACGGCGTGATTGTCGAGATCGGCGATGCGCAACAGCTGATCGCAAAGTATCCGAACGTGCCGCGTCTCGGCTCGCCCGATACGGTGTTGCTGCCTGGCTTCGTCAACAGTCACCATCACGTCGGCCTGACGCCGCTGCAACATGGCTCTCCGGACCACGCGCTGGAACTGTGGTTTGCAAGCCGGATGGGTGCACGCGAGATCGATCTTTACCTCGATACCCTGTACTCCGCCTTCGAAATGATCGCGTCCGGCATTACGACTGTGCAGCACATCCACGGTTGGCGACCGGGTCCGTTGTCGTCGATACATGAAGCCGCTTCAGGCGTTCTCAAAGCGTATCAGGACATCGGCATGCGCGCGTCGTACAGCTTCGCCGTGCGCGAGCAGAATCTGCTCGTCTACGAAGCCGACGAAGACTTCGTTAAACGTCTGCCGGCGGACATCGGAGCGAAGCTCGCTGCGCATCTGAAAGCGCAGCAGGTCCCTCTGGCCGACCATCTGCAGTTGTTCGACATGCTAGTGCAGGACAACGAAGGCCAATCGCTGACTCGGATTCAGCTTGCGCCTGCTAACCTGCACTGGTGTAGCGATGACACACTGCTTGCCATCAAGGAACGCGCCGACAAAGCAGGCGTACCGATGCATATGCATTTGCTCGAAACCGTCTATCAGAAGGAATACGCGCGCCGCCGAACGGGCAAGACGGCCGTCGCGCACCTGAACGATCTCGGTCTGCTCGGTCCGTCGCTAACCCTTGGCCATGGCGTGTGGCTGACGGAAGCAGACATCGAAATGGTCGCCCATACCGGCACCTGCATCTGCCACAACTGCAGTTCGAATCTACGCTTGCGCAGTGGCGTGGCGCCCCTGAACGCGTTTTCGAAATACGGTGTGACGGTCGGCATGGGACTCGACGAAGCCGGTATCAACGAAGACCGCGACATGTTGCAGGAGATGCGCCTCGCACTGCGCGTACACCGCACGCCGGGAATGGACGATGACGTGCCGACTTGCCCGCAGATATTGAAAATGGCCACTGAGGACGGCGCTCGAACCACCCCATTCGGCGCACAAATCGGGTGTCTGGAAAACGGACGTCTGGCCGATCTGGTGCTGATAAACTGGAAGACCGCCACGTATCCGTATCAGGACGACAACATTCCCATGCTGGATGCACTCATGCAGCGCGCCAAGACGAATGCCGTCGATACCGTGATGATCGAGGGCGAGGTTGTGTATCACGAAGGCCGCTTCACCCGCGTGGATCGCGATGCGATTCTGCGCGAGATCGAGCAGACACTGGCGAAACCGCGCGCCTCGCAGGATCAGGTTAAACGTGAATTGGGTTCAGCGGTGTTTCCTTACGTGAAGGCGTTCTACAGCGAATATTTTGCGCAGACGCCCAAGCGGGAGCCCTTCTATGCTCCCTCGTCACGAACTTGATCGGAAGACACATGCCCCCGAAGTTCTGACTTCAGATCCTATGCGCGACGAGCGGTCGTTCGAGCGATATTTCGCCGCGCCGGAGACCAAAGTGCTGCATCCGCTCCCGCACGCGTCAGGCGACGTCGATCCGGTCACCATTTCCTTCTACGACGAAGAAGGCATCAAGTCCGGCAACCTCGGTGAACGGCCTGCCTGACTGCTGCGCCAGGCTTGAGCAGATCTGATAGCGCAGGTTGCAGAGGCGATCCTGCTGGGCATGACCGAAATCGCCGTTGTAGTGGAGCACTTCGGACCGCTGGATGCGACGTTGATCGATTCGAAACTGGGATAGGCGCCATATTGGTGGTGGGCGGCGTTTGCCTCGCTGCGGCGGTGGAATTCATGCAAAAGCTCGTACGTAGCATGCCTCCGGCAGCTCCGAGCAGATTCTCATTGCCTCCGGGAGGCACAAACTGCGTGTATCCGTTGGAACTTCGCCGCTCAACCTCCTCGTTGGAGATCGGTCCGGTGATAACGCCAGCATCGGTAAGCAAGAGCCTGCCGCCAGGTACCAACAGTCTCGCCATTTCATCGAAGAACATTTCACGGTTACGAAGATGAACCATGACGTCCACTGAGATGACCGCATCGAATGATGAATCGGCGAACGGAGTCGGCAAGTTCAGATTTCTTGGTCCATGGATGATCGGCAACCTGGTCGAAACCCATGTCCTGGCTGTCAACGATCCTGCTTGCGACGTCGAACGTGCGCAACGGGTGCCGCTGCCGATAATGACTCGAGGCAGAAATTGATGAACGCCTCGACTTTCGCAGCTCGATGGCGCCGGGATGGAAAGAGCGCATACAGCGGAAATCTTTCGTCCGACCAGTCCGGGAAGAGGTCCACGAGCAAGCCATCACGCATTGCCTGCTCGACGCCAATCTCCATCACCTGGGCGATGCCAGCGCCGGCTATACACGCGCCGAGCATGGTTTCCACGTCCGACACAAGGAGGCGGCCCTCCGCGGGTATCTCCGTGACCTTCTTACCGCGATGGAACTCCCACTCAAAGGGCTTGGCCGTGACCGGGTTATAAAACATGATTCGCTCATGTTTGCCCACCTCCTGCGGATTTCCTGGCTTCCCGTGCTCAGCCACATACCGTGGAGAGGCGACCGTAATGATGCGCGTCTCGAGTAGCTTGCGCGCAATCAATGTTCCCATCGGCGGGGGCCCAAAGCGCACCGCAAGGTCAAATCCATCTGCCACGAGGTCGCCGACGTCGTCGCGCATGATGAGTTCGAGCGAAAGGTCAGGATGATGTGCCAGAAAATCTGGCAATCGTGACGCCAGCACCGTCCTTGAAAAGAACGGGTCAACGTTAACACGAAGCTTTCCCTGCACAACATTCGCTGAACCCGATGCCGCCGAAGCCGCCTCCTCGATGCCTGTCAGATGCGGACCAACCGCGTCAAATAGACGCCTCCCTTCGTCGGTCAGCGTCTGCGAGCGCGTCGTCCGGTCAAGCAGCCGTACGCCTACCCGCTTCTCGAGACGTGAAATAGCACGGCTAACGCCCGATGGCGACAATCCGAGAGCGTCTGCTGCGCGCACGAAACTGCCGCTCTCCGCGACTGCGGCAAGTACGGTGATGCCAGAAAACAACCGACCATCAAACGTCATGCCCTCTCCAATGCTCGTCTCATTTAGATAGTTTAATCACGAGTGATTTGAGTAGCACATACTTTATTCAACAATCAAAAAATGAGAAATTGTCCTCCTGAACGCTGCGGCGGCCTTCGCTGCAGACCTGAACCGGCTTGGGAATGCATCAATGGAAACTTTGAAGACACAGGGAATTGAACTGCCACGCCTCGGATTTGGCACATACCGTATGCCGGGTGGCGGCTGCCAGCCGGTAGTCGAAAGCGCGCTGGAGCTCGGATATCGACACATCGACACTGCCGAGATGTATCAGAACGAGGAAGCTGTAGGCGCCGCAATTGCCGCGTCGGGTCTCGGACGGAAGCAACTGCATCTGACGACCAAGGTATGGCACGAGAACCTCAAGCCGGAGTCCCTCCGGCGCGCGCTGGACGCCAGCCTCGGAAAGCTCGGTGTCGACTATGTTGACCTGTACATGGTGCATTGGCCGTCGCGTGACATGGACCTCAGCGCCATCATGGAGACAATGCTAGGCTTTCTGCAGAACGGCACAGTCCGCTCAATCGGTGTGTGCAATTTCAACATGACGATGCTGCGAAAAGCTATCGAGGAAATCGGCGCACCCATCGCCTGCCACCAGATTGAATACCACGCGTTTCTAGACCAGTCGAAAATGCTGAGCTACTTGCGTCAGAAAGGCATTCCACTCGTCGCCTATGCCCCGCTTGCACAAGGCAGGGCAGCGAGCGACCCCGTACTTCAGGGAATCGGCGTCAAGCATGGCGTGACCGCTGCCCAGGTTGCTCTTGCGTGGCTTCTGGAACAGGACGGGGTGGCCGTTATTCCTAAGGCTCAACGCCGCGAAAGTCAGAAATCCAATCTCGACGCGCTGGCGGTGAAACTCGACGATGATGACCGGCACGCTATTGCGGTGTTGCCGAAGAACCACCGTTTCGTCACTCCGCCGTTCGCGCCGGAATGGGACGCGTAACCGTTGTCTTCGCACCGCAGGCAGTCCGTCCGCTAGTCATCGCCGCGGCTCTGGTGCGCAATCGAAGTTGATTCATCGACATCCGTTTAACAGAACTTCAGATTCTCGCGTGAACCGCCGTCGATTGCGGCAATCAATTTCAACTCATGCGAAACATTGCCTCGGAAGCAACAACCCTACTACTTCAGAGCGGCGAAACGGAAGGTTGAAATTGAGCAACCCGCCTCCAACTCGGGTTGGGCCCCGACACACGCGTACAAACAACATGAAAACTGGAAGCAAATTCAGGCTGGTCGCAGCAGCACTCCTTCTTGCAAGCGTCGGAACGGCAAACGCCGCCGGTTGCCTTAAGGGCGCTGTCGTCGGTGGTGTGGCCGGTCATTACGCCGGTCATCACGCGGTGGTCGGCGCGGTAGGCGGATGTATTGTCGGTCACCATCTCGCGAAACAGCACGCACAGGAGCAGGCGGCGCAGCGTGCGGCGGCACCGCGAGCAACTGCTCATTCTGCTTTTTAAGGCTGGCTTAATCCAGGTGTCCTGACGCTTGCATTACATCGACGTCATGTTTGGATTTGGATGCCCGGAGTGAGCCACCACTTGTTCCTTGCATCTACGAGACGCGGACGTTCACCGAACACGACAGCGGGCAGGTCACACGTGTCGCAATAGGCCGACGAACTGTCGACAGAAAATTGGTTGTGTGGCTGACTCCGAGGCCGGAAAGCCGTGAATTTATGCGTTTGGCTTTTCGTACCAGACGTAGTGACGAGTGACAACAACGCGATGGTGGCGGTGATTGACGATCACCATCATGCCCCTGCCGCAAGCGCCCAACCGCGAATGTCAGTCTGATTGCGACAGCGGACAGGCCTCATTGCGGCACTGGAGCCGTAATATTGCCACCAGCCCCTGTCCCTGCTTTATCGTCGTCAACTACGCTTGAGCCATGACCGGATAAGTGTCCCGATTCATGACTTTTTTGTCATTTCCCGTCCATCTTGACGCAAGGATGTCTTTCTATAATTATCTGTCTGCCATTTCGAAGAGCACTGCCGAGGCGATGCCAAGAGAGTTGCCAGCATCGGCATTTGATTGACTCTGCCTCAGCGCGATACGCTGTGCAGACGCAATTAGCGTCATGTACTATCTGCATTGAATGCACGACTTGCTGTGCGAGAGGGTTTTCATCATGCGTATCCTGATCGTCGAGGACGAACCGAAGATGGCCTCGTATCTTCGCAAAGGCTTAATGGAGGCAAGCTTCATCGTCGATGTATCTAACGATGGCAACGACGGTTTGTTTCTCGCGCTCCATGAAGACTACGATCTCATCGTACTCGACGTCATGCTCCCGGGCCTCGACGGGTTTGAGGTGCTCAAGCGCTTACGCGCGCAAAAACGCACACCTGTGCTCCTCCTGACCGCGCGCGATGCGGTCGAAGACAAGGTCGCCGGACTTGAATCAGGGGCGGACGACTATCTGGCGAAGCCGTTCGTCTACTCCGAATTTCTTGCGCGAATTCGCGCGGTGCTGCGCAGACCCACGCAATCGGTCGACACCGTGCTGCGTGTCGGCGATATGGAAATCGACCTCGTCAGGCGCCGTGTGCGTCGCGGGAACGTACGCATCGACCTGACTGCGCAGGAATTCACGCTTGTGAAACTGCTCGCCGAGAGGCAGGGCGAAGTGGTCACGCGCACAATCGTCACGTCACAGGTCTGGGACATGAACTTTGACAGCGATACGAACGTTGTTGAAGTGGCTGTCAAATGTCTGCGCACAAAGATCGACAACCCATTCGAGAAGAAACTAATCCATACGGTCCGTGGCATGGGCTATGTGATGGAAGAGCGACCATGACTGCCGTGGATGGAGCGTACTCGCTGCTCAGGCGTCTGAGTCTCGCTTTTACTATCGTCGCCATATTGGTGCTCTCGATGGCCGGCGGCCTCCTCTATCATTCGCTCTCCAGCCAACTCAGGCAACGCGACGACAGCGAGATTTCGGTCAAGCTCGACGAGTTTCTGGCGGCCGCTCGCAGATACGGCTCGGCGGAGGCGATTGGCAGCAATAGCGACCTGTTTCGAGAGGAATTGCTCGCGCATCCCGCAATCTCATTCGCCATACTGGATAGTCAAGGAAGGATATTGGCCGACTCGGGCCGGCGGGACCAGCGCTTGCGGTCGATTGGGTCGGGCAATCCGGCAGAACAACAGCCTTATTCATGCTCTCCCCCGTCCATCGGGCCTTCGCGCTGCGTATTCGGCGACGAAACGCTGCCTTCAGGCGAAGCGATACGCGTGCTGCTCTCACATGAAGCGGCGACGCGCGACTCCGTTCTTCGCGAGTATCAAGGCGATGTATGGCTCGTGCTCCTCGGTGGTTCCGCGCTGATGGGTTTGCTTGGCTACGCCATCGCAAAGCGGGGATTGTCTCCGGTCAAAACCATCGGCCAGCGAATTTCGCGCATCGAAGCCCACAATCTTGGCGAGCGCCTCGATATAGGCGGTGGTCCCGTCGAACTCCATGACATCGCGGGTCCAGTGAACCGGATGCTCGACAGGCTTCAACGTGCATTTGAGCGACTCTCGCAGTTCTCGTCCGATCTGGCGCACGACATGCGCACGCCGCTCGCCAACATGATCAGCGCATCCGAAATCACGCTTTCGCGTCAGCGATCCACCGAGGAATATGAAGCGCTTATCGACTCGAACATCGAAGAATGCCAGCGCCTTCAACGGATGATCGAGACCATGCTGTTCCTCGCGCGAGCGGACCACTCAAAGGAACCGCTTCGGCTGGACGTACTCGATTGCCATGAAGAGTTCGCAAGGCTCACCTCGTACTTTGAAGGAGTGGCCGAAAACAAGGGCGTCCATTTCGGCATCGACGGCGCAATCCAGGTTCGCGCCGATCCGTCGATGCTTCGACGCGCCGTCAGCAACCTCGTATCGAACGCGCTTGCGCATGCCGACGCCGAATCGGAGATCGCGCTGCGTGCCTACCGGTCTGGCGAGTACGTCGCCGTGGAAGTCACGAATAACGGTCAAACCATCCCGCCGGAGCATATCGGCAAGATCTTCGACCGCTTTTATCGTATCAATTCTGCGCGGCAAGGGTCGGCGAAGAACATGGGGCTGGGCCTCGCCATCGTACGATCGATCATGGAGTTGCATCGTGGCCGAGTCGACGTCGTGAGCCGCGCCGGCTTGACGACCTTCACGCTTTACTTTCCTTCCGTTACCGCGTGACACCCTGAGTCGCCGTTCCGCGCAATCACGCGGCATCCTTTTCTCCCAGAGTTCCGTTAGCTGAACCGCGCAAGATGGCGCGCCCGCGTCCGCCTTCCGTCGGCAAGCCAACGGCGCATTCTGCGCGTGCCTTCCCAAGGTGTCCGAAATGACATCTTCCCGCCACCTCGTAATCAGACGCGCAACACGACAATACGCTCTCCAGCACTGAGGGAAGCCGTCGCCATACCTCAGAGTCCTAAGGTCTGTTCAAACATCGAGAGCTATCGTGAACATTCGCTATCGCAAGCGTCTGCAGCTGTCTGTCGGGGGAGCGGGCATCCTCATTCTTTGCGGTGCCCTGCTTTCCCTTCACTCGCGGACTTCCCCCGCGGCTACCGAGTCAGCGCTGCCAGCTACGGCAGTCGATCAGGCTCCGCCGTTGCCCACTACCGTAGACCTCTCACCCGAGGCGCTCGCGAACGTCAAATTGCAGTTCGCGAAAGCGGAGCTTCGGCCCGGTGTGCATACCATTGCCGCTACCGGCATTGTCGCATTCAACGCGAAGCGGCTCGCGCAGCTAGGCTCTCCTTCAAAGGCAAGGGTCGTTGCTGTCGATGTCGCCGCGGGTGACCATGTGCGTGCGGGGCAACGGCTCGCCACGCTCGACGAGTTCGACCTGAGCGACGTACGTAGTCAGGTCGCAAGCGCGTCCGCCGCGGTGGCGGACGCGCGGGCTGCAGCCGATGCGGCCAATGCAGCACTGCAGCGCGGCACCGAGCTCGTCACCGGAGGCGGTATCGCGCAGAGCGAGCTCGACCGCCGCCGTGCTGCCGTGGTCAATGCACAGGCCATGCTGAAGTCGCGGCAAGCAGACCTGCAGAAGTGGCAGGGCATGCAGCAGCGCCTGATGCCGATCGGTGCGCCGGCGAATCGAAGCAATGGAACGGCCACGCTGGCCCGACTGAGCCCGGGCGATTCGTTAGGTGCGCTCGTCGCGCCGTTCGACGGTGTCATCAGCAACGTGGGCGCGGCCGCCGGCGACATAGTCGACACGTCGTCGCCGATTGCGACGCTGGCCGATCTTTCGACAATGTGGGTCCAAGCCAACGTCCCTGAGCGCGAGGCCGCAGACGTACGCCCCGGTCAAACGGTGCTTGTCCACATTGATGCGTATGGCAATCGACAGTTCACCGGCCGTGTCATCGATGTCGCCGACCAGGTCGACATCAACACCGGCACCGTAGCGGTCCGCTGCGAGTTGCCTAACGGTGATGGCTCACTTCGCGCAAACATGTTCGGCACGGTCGAGATCCAGTCGCCGCTCGGTCGGGACACGACGCTTGTGCCCGACACGGCGCTCCAGGATGTGAATGGACAGACAGCCGTATTCATTCCTTCCGGCAACGGCCGTTTCACGTGGCGCGCCGTTCGCACCGGCTACGCCGCCGACGGCATGACGCAGATTCTCAGTGGCATGTCGGCCGGCACGTCCGTCGTCGCCGACGGCAGCTACTGGCTGAAGGCTGCGCTCATGAAGGGCTCCATTCCAGACGAAGGCTAATCCGCGAGCGTATGCCATGATTACCAAACTTGTCGAGGCAGCACTGCGAAATCGCGCCGCCGTGTTGATTCTCGTTGCCGTCCTGATTGTAGCCGGGCTATACAGCATGCAACGGCTGCCTTTCGATGCGGAGCCGGACATCTCGCCGCAGCAGGTGCTGGTGACGACCCAGGCGCCCGGGCTCGCGCCAGTCGATGTCGAGCGCTCGATCACGGCGCCAGTCGAGCTCGCGCTGCAGGGCTTGCCTAGCATGCAGAGCCTGCGCTCAATTTCGCGTTACGGTCTCTCCGTGATTTACGTGCGATTCGCCGACGATACGAACCTGTACCTCGACCGCAATCTGGTCGGTGAGCGGTTGCAGACGATACAGCTTCCACCCGGCACCAGCGCGCCGCAGATGGGGCCGCTGTCGGATGGCCTGAGCGAGATCTATCAGTTTCAGGTACGTGGCCACGGCCAGTCGCTGATGACGTTGCGCACGCTGCTCGACTGGCAGATCTCACCGAAGCTGCGCCAGGTGGAAGGCGTGGTCGACGTAAATGTGAACGGCGGCCTCCTGAAGACCTACGAAGTGCAGGTCGACGACAATGCGCTCACGCGTTATGGCCTGTCGGTCGGCGACATTTTCAATGCCGTTCAGATGAACAACGGCGCAACAGGCGGCGCGACAATCGAGCACAACGGCGGAGAATCGATCATCCGCGGCGAGGGGTTGCTGCGTAACACGACCGACATCGGCAACATCGTGCTTCGTACCGCTGCGGGCGGTGCGCCGCTTTACGTTCATGACGTGGCGCATATCGACGAAGCGCCAATGCCTCGGCTCGGCGCGGTCACGCGTGACGGCAAAGGCGAAGCCGTCGTCGGCGTCGTGCTGATGGGCATCGGGCAAAACACGCGCGTCGTTGCACAGCGCGTGCAGGACGCAATCAAGGAGATCAACCGGACGCTGCCGCCCGGCGTGGAGGTTGCGCCCTACTACAACCGTGCGGACCTGATGGACCGGGTGCTGCATACGGTCGCTCACAACATGGTCGAGGGTGCCGTGCTCGTCATCGCGGTGCTGCTTTTGCTGCTCGGGAATGCGCGTGCAGGGCTGATCGTCGCAATGGCGATTCCGCTGTCGATGCTCGTCGCCGTCATCGCCATGTACGGTACGGGAATGTCGGGCAATCTGATGAGTCTCGGCGCGATCGATTTCGGCCTGCTTGTCGACGGCGCAGTGGTGATGATCGAAAACGTCGTGCGGCGGCGTTCCGAAGCGCCGAATCAGCCGTTACGCCCGCTCGTGCAGGAGGCAGCAAAAGAAGTCTCCCGGCCTGTGACGTTCGCGGTCCTCATCATCACGGCCGTCTACCTGCCGATACTGAGCCTTCAGGGTATTGAAGGCAAAATGTTCCGGCCGATGGCGATGACCGTTATCTTCGCGCTGCTCGCGTCGCTCGTCCTCACGCTGACGGTCATGCCGGTGCTCGCTAGCCTGTTGCTGCGCGGCAAGGTCGCAGAGCGCGAGAGCCGCATCCTTCACTGGGTGCGCCTGCGCTATGAGCCGATTCTCGCGCGTGCCGCGCAACAGCCTGCGCTAACGATGGGGCTCGCCGTCGCGTTGCTCGCGGTCGCGGCCTTCGCCGCCACGAGGCTGGGCGCTGAATTTTTACCGCGCCTGGACGAAGGGGCGCTGACCGTCACGACGACGAAACTGCCCGGCATATCCGTGCCGTCGGCGGTCCAGGCCCAATCCATGGTCGAACGCACGCTGATGCACTTTCCCGAAGTGCAGTCGGCTGTCACGCTCGGCGGCAGCTCGGAGATTCCGACCGACCCGATGGGCGTGGAGCAAAGCGACACCTTCATCATGCTGAAGCCGCAGTCCGAGTGGAAGACGGCGCAAACCCAGGACGGGCTCGTCGCCGAGTACTCCGCGGCGCTGGATCGCGCTGTTCCGGGCTTGGCGCTCAATTGGGCGCAACCGATCCAGATGCGCATGGACGACATGATCGCGGGCGTTCAGGCCGATGTTGCCGTGCAGATTCATGGCAACGATCTGCAAACGCTGCACGATACGGGCGAGCGGGTGGCGGCCGTGATTTCACGAGTGCCGGGCGCGGCTGATGTACAGGCGCAGCAGACGATAGGCCAGCCTTACGTGCGTGTCATCGTCAGGCGCGACGCGGTTGCGCGGTACGGGCTGAATGCTAGCCAGGTGCTCGATATGGTTCAGTCGCTGGGCGGGCGCACGGTTGGGACGATTGTCGACGGTGAGGGCCAGTTCAGCATCCGGGTTCGCATGCAGTCGCAGGATCGCAACGATGTGACGCGAATCGGTGCGCTACGCATCAGCAATGGCGATGGCCGTGAAGTGCCGTTGTCGGAGGTGGCGGACATCCGCATGGAGCCGGGACCATCGACCATTGAACGCGAAGAGGGCCGGCGCGTCATCCTCGTTCAGGCCAACGTGCGAGGGCGCGACCTCGCCGGCTTCGTCGTCGCCGCACAACGTGCGGTCGAGACGCAGGTCAAGCTTCCGCCCGGCTATACGGTTTCGTGGGGCGGCAGCTTCAAGAACCTGCAGGACGCAATGGCGCGCCTTTACGTCGTGGTGCCCATCTCGCTTGTCACGATCTTTGCGTTGCTCTACCTGATGTTCGGCAGTGCCAGCCTTGCAGCGCTCATCTTCTGCAACGTGCCGTTTGCAGCAATCGGCGGCATTTTCGCCCTCTGGATACGCGGGCTGCCGTTCAGTATTTCCGCTGCGGTCGGTTTTATCGCGCTCTTCGGTATTGCCGTGCTCAACGGCGTCGTGCTGGTCAGCAGCATCGTCGAATCGCGCGCTCGCGGCCTGAGTGCCGTCGAGGCTGCGAAACACGCTGCCGCGACCCGGCTGCGGCCTGTCCTCATGACGGCAACCGTAGCGAGCCTCGGCTTCCTGCCGATGGCCTTCTCGATGAGCTCCGGGGCGGAAGTTCAGCGTCCACTTGCGACAGTCGTCATTGGCGGTCTCGTGTCGGCGACCTTATTGACACTGCTGGTTTTGCCAACCGTTTATCCCTGGTTCGATCGCCGCAAAAGCACGGCGCGTCTTGCGCACGTCCCCGAGCGCGAAACGCAATTCGCAGAATGATAGAAGGAGGCTATAACGTGATCGCTCTCAAACGTTCATCCACGCTGTTGATCCCACTACTGCTGGCGGCCTGCGCGGTAGGTCCTGACTTCAGGCAGCCGGCCGCCCCAAGCGGCGCGGGTTACACGCAGGCTCCGCTGCCTTCGAAGACCGCTGCGGCCCCCGGCGCAGTGGGAGAGGCGCAGCAATTCGCTGTTGGCGGCGATATTCCGGGCCAATGGTGGACGCTGTTCCAGTCGCCGGAGCTCAACACGATGATCGACCGCGCGTTCAAGGCGAGCCCAACCATCGCTGCCGCACAGTCCGCGCTTGCCGTGGCCCGTGAGAACATGCTGAGCCAGAGGGGGACGCTCTTTCCGAGCATCGGCGTCGACGCGTCAGGCAGCAGAAATGAAACGGCCACGGCGAGCCTTGCACCCGTCGCCGCGAACAACCAGCGCATTTACTCGCTCTACACGGGCGAGCTGACCGTGTCGTATTCACTCGACGCATTCGGCTTGAATCGCCGCATGATCGAATCAGTATCCGCGCAAGCCGACAATCAGCGTTTCGAACTGGAAGCGGCCTATCTGACGTTGAGCAGCAATCTCGCGCTTGCAGCGTTCAACGTTGCTTCGCTGCGCGGGCAGATCGCTGCGCAGCAGGAGGTGATCAAAGCCCATGTCGAACTCCTCGACATTCTCCGGCGCGAAAGCATGCTCGGTGAAATTGCCGAGGCGGACGTCCTGCAACAGGAAGCAGTGCTTGCGCAGGCGCAGGCCGCGATACCGCCGCTCGAGAAACAACTGGCGCTGCAGCGCGACGCGTTGATCGCGCTCATGGGCGGCTTTCCGAACGAGGATGTCGCGGCCGATTTCGACCTGTCCTCCTTGCACCTACCCGAGGATCTTCCCGTCAGTCTGCCATCGACCCTCGTGGAGCGCCGGCCCGACATTCTTGCCGCGTCTGCGGCATTGCATGCGGCTAGCGCGCAGGTGGGTGTCGCGATCGCCAATCGGTTGCCGCAAATTTCGTTGACAGCCGCCCTGGGAACTTCGCCCAGTGCCATCGCGAACGCATTTACGCCGTACAACCAGTTCTTCACCATTGTCGGGAAGGTCGCCCAGCCGATCTTCCAGGGTGGAGCGCTGCTGCATCGCCAGCGCGCGGCGCAGGCGGCATTCGATCAGGCCAGCGCCCAATACCGCTCAACGGTGATCAACGCATTTCAGAACGTTGCCGATGTATTGCAGAGCGTGCAGGCGGACGCGAAGACGTTGCAGGCGACCGTCAATGCGGAGCAGGCTGCCTCGCGCAGTGTGGCTATCGAACGTGAAAAGCTGCGCTCAGGCGAAGCGTCTTATCTGTCAGTGCTGACCGCGGAGCAGACCTGGCAAATGGCGCGCATTGCGTCGATACAGGCAAGGGCCGCCAGACTGGCGGATACCGCAGCCTTGTTCCAGGCCGTGGGCGGCGGCTGGTGGAATCGGTCCGATTCACTCGTCTCGACGTTCCCGTCAAACCAACCGCGATAAAACAGATCATGAAACGACTTTGTACGATTTTTGCGTTTGCGATCGTGCTAGCCGGTTGCGCGACCCAGTCGCAATCGCGCCATCTCACCTCGAACCGACAGACATCGGATGGCACCGTAGTCGACTACGCTGGCGTGCCCTGCCGCAATCAGAATATGCATGTGAAATCGCCCCTCTGCTTGTATCCGCGGACCCTGCACGCGTCACACGGAGCCCATATGAGGTTTTGATAAATCATCTCCGCTCGAGACGCGCACCGTGTGCGGGATTCTTCAACGACTCGAAGCGCGCCTCGCTGCTATCCGCGAGAATGGCATCGATGGACACAACGTTGTGCACCATGTTGTCGTATTCGATGGCGTTTACCCCTCTGCGGACGACGGCCACAAGATGCTTTTCAACACCCTGCCAGGTCACGTCACACATTACCAAAAGGTCATTTTCGGGCCATGTCGGGTTCATGCGTACGACGCAACAATGGAAAAAACGGAATCGTCGATCTTTTTCGACAGTGGAAACAATCGACGCGGTCCGTCAACTCAGTCCATTGGGGTTCAATTGATGTTATCGCGACTACCTACATTAAACCGTCTGATTGTCATCTCGGCTCTGCTCGCATCGATCGCATCGATCGCAGGGTGCGCAGATTCGCCGAATGGAGCGGCCTACTCCTCCGCTCGCAACGAAACGCCGCGCCGGCCACACGCATATCCCTGCCAAGACATGCATGTGAAAACGGTCAACTGTCCGGTGACCTGAACACACGTGGGGGTTGTCACGTTGTAGGCGGCTTTGTCGCGATAACGATTTCAAGGTGAGCAAAGTCTGATGTGAACAGGACTACCTATGCAGCCAACGAATAGAACTGCTCAGCAGGAATTTGTCGGGCGCCGTTGTCTTTCATCTGCCCCTTGGCGATCATGTGCGCCACCTCGATACCACCAAGCAGAATGCGGGCGCACCGAAAATTCTTGAACCCGAGCATGGGTCGGGTGCGCCGCTTGATCGCGCGGTGGTCCTGTTCGATGACGTTGTTCAGGTACTTCGTCTGGCGGATCTTGATGGGCGTTTCGCGCTCGGCGTTGATGGCTTCCAGCGCAGCCAGATTGGCGCCACTTTTGTCGATCGTCACCGTCTCGGGTTCGCCATTTTGGGCGATCGATTTTTCGAAATACCGGCGCGCCGCGGCCTTATCCCGATGGGCCCGCAACAGAAAATCGATGGTGTTACCGTCCTTGTCGACGGCGCGATACAGGTATTTCCATTGGCCCTTGACCTTAATGTAGGTCTCGTCGACGCGCCAGCTCTTGCCGACAGGGCGTTTGTGACGGCGAAACGCTTTCGCCAGCACCGGCAACAGCTTGAGGGCCCAGCGATGCACGGTTGAATGATCGACCGAGATGCCTCGCTCCTCCATCATTTCTTCCAGGTTTCGCAGGCTTAGCGCATAAGACACGTACCAACGCACGCACGTCAGGATTACATCAAGTGGGTAATGCAGGCGTTTGAGCACTCGAGCCACGGCCGGATTCAGCGTCTTCATCAAGCTTTTAGTCATTAATCTTGTTCCGCACATCATAGCGGACCGCCTTATTGCGACAGAACCGGTTGTGTTGTCGCCACCCTACCCGATCGGCGCGCCTTCACGCAATCACCAGCAGCAGGCGATCCCATTCCGCGGCGACCGGATCAATTGCAGGTGCACCGAACCCACCACCCGCCACGTGCGGGCCGGATGCGCGCGAACACGCCTGGCTGGCTGCGAATTGATTATCCGCTGCCCCCAGCGGTCCCACAGCTGACTCGCAACGCTCGAAAATGCTTGATCAGAGCGGGCCGGACCTTCAAAGCGCCGCTACAGGCATCGGTAGCGATCTGCGGGTAAATTGCGGGTAGAAATTCATATTGTCACTCAGCAATGAGCCATAAAGTCCCGACCAGCAAGGCTCTTCGCGATCCTAAGTTGATCCTGAATAAGGATCAGCACGTCACACCAGTTTGCGGGGCCCTGAGTCGGCTCATTGAGCGTGCCGTTGACCGTCGCGAACGGATAGTTGACCACACCGTAAATATCGCCCTTGAGTGCCGAGGGCAACTCCTGCGATTCGAGGTGCAGCGGTCGCTGGAACTGATTGTGCGCGAGCTGTTGCGTCAGACTCCGGTATCTGTTGCGCAGGCTCGCCGCATTGTCGGCCGATTGCGCGAAGGCGCTCTGGCACAGGCAGCAGAACACCGCCAGCATCGTGGCTATCAGGCACTGTCGCGCTCTCCAGTTGCCTGCAGGGGATCCGGCAGGGCTGCCCATGGACGTCCTCCTACTACTGGCTCAGGTTGCGGGGCGCCGTGCGGGATCGGATCGTGGCGCGCTTGCTGCCCTCGCATTCTTGCAGGCTCTGGCGTGGTTCGTATATCCATAGTCGCCGCTGTTTTGCGATCGGGCGGAATAGACTGATAGAACTCATGCACTGCCGCCTGGCGACGTTCAAAGCGGTCGTTCGTCCGGACCGGTTGATCATCGTCAGTTGAGGAGCCCATACCAGCCTTGACGCCTTGAGGCATCAACGATCGCTGCGGCCGACCAACCGCTACCGCGTCAGCGGCTTCGTTCAACCGATGTTATCGCGGCTGGCACCGGACATTTGAACCTAGCCCAGACGTCGCTCGAACGACAAATTATGTTATGTAAAGTCGAATGCTGGAGATGGCGTCAAGCTATTTCGACCGCTGTTTTCCATAAAACTGTTCCCGTTTTTTGCAGAATTTTGTTCCTGGCATCCAGACCTGAACCAAGCACCGCGTGATGCCAAAGGCCTACCTTCTCCCGCATTGCGCCAGCAACCTCAGCAGGTGCTTTCATCAGTATTCAACTCGGCGTTGCATTTAGGGCCTTCCGGAAAAGCCGCAAAATCGCCTCAAATGTTGGTCTGACGAACAACTTTCTGCAAAACCTCCTGAAGCAAACTTGTTCGCGATGTTTCTGTCAGCCGCAATTCGACAGGCCACGCGCGGGAACAAAATTATGCGAACCAACGACGGTCCAACTGCGGAACGCAGCGGTTCTTGGAGGCCAGTTTCGCCCACTTGGATATCCTGCTGCGCGTCCTATACTAAAAGGGAGCCGCGCGGAAGCCGGCCCCTGAAGCAGAAACGGACGAGAAATCGTTCATTGGGGCGCGGTAGCGGGGCCACGGAAACGCCTGCGTGAATAGCGCGGGCGTTTTCTTTGGGGGGCCTGATGAACGCCACGCCGCAAGTGTCGGCATGCTCACCAGCGCCGATCTTACAGGCCCCATGCCATTCAGTGGCATCGTCTCGGGCCCGGGTCCTCACTAATATGTGCGAAGTGTGGCTACGCCCGCATGAGCGGGTGCAAGGTAACTTGCCCCGGTCACGCACCGCGCAAGCGGGCAAATGCCCCGCTTTGTCGTGCCCGTTGGTCAGCGGTCCTGCCTCGTGTCCCATACCCGGAGCACGAAGATTGTGGTGGGGGGATCGGCGTATGCGGGTTTGATTTCGAGATGGATTTCGTATCGTCCGCCCAGGCACACCCACCTGTGAACCTCGCGGGGCGGCGGGCCGTCGTACCCGTCCAGTTCTTCCCCGAGCCGATGGTGGTGGTCCTCACCCAGCTTCTTCGCTTCGGCCAACAGTGCCTTTACTACCTTTCGCGCCACTGTGACGTCGTTGTAAAGCTTGACGTGATCAGCGATTTGACCGAGGTCGGACATGGCCTTGCTGGTCAGTTCAACAGGCACGGTCATGCACGCGTCACCGGCCGTTCGTTTTGCGTCCCGATGCTATCCGCCCACCCTTCGGCTTGCTCCATCGAAACCACACGGCCTGCGTCAACGTCGTCCAGGCCCTCCTGGATCAGACGTCGCCTTTCCTTTTCACGCGCCAAATACGCGATCAAGGCTTTCTTAATGATCCATTGCTTCGGGCGTTCGATCTGCTCGGCCAGGGCGTCAACCTCCTCGGCCAACGCCACGGGTACCTGCGCAGTCAGGGTCCGGGTTGTCGCTGTTGCGGTCATTGATGCCTCAATTATGAGTTTCCAATAGTTTCTATTGTAAAACAATAAATTGACTGTGGCGAATCGCCTGAAGGCCTGCGCCTTCCCCGCAAACGCTGTCACACAGCGTATCGGAGATGCCTCACTCCCACCTCCCTTCGGCAGAAATCGTCCTGTGGGCACGTGGACCATCCGCCGGCGTGTGTCAACCTGGACCGGAAAATGCTCAGCCGACTGGCCCACGCGCGGTCAATTCCGCCCTCTTAACTTCTGATGCAACGAGTTCAACATCCCGCCCTATTTTTCATGCTGACAAGTCGTACTCGACGGCCTGGTCCTATCAGCGAAAAGCCTTGCTCCTGGCCCGCGAGCTGTACAAAAATACAGTACTGTATTTTTGTACAGCACTGGCGGGATGATGGAGCATCTGGTCAGGGTCTACACCGAAAGCGACCGCCGAACGCTCGAATGGCTGCGTCGGCACGTCGGTGATTCCGCGATTGCAGTTACAGTCGAACGGTTTGCCGGATCCGGCAAACCTTATCTCTCTGCCGTTTGCAAACACCTGGGTGTCAAGACCCCGGTGTTTTCCGTTCCACACCAAACTCCCAGTCCGGTGGCCGAAGAGTCTCTTGCTGCGATCCGAAGCATTCTCCCCGCGCGTTCAGCGTCGATGGTTTCGAAACTCGGCGCTATGCGTTAGCGGTGGTTCCCGCTGGCTTGTATCAGCGTCAGGGAACAGAGCTGCTGCCCCAGTCTGGACCAGGACGATCCGCGAAATCATGTCGGTCATGGTATTAACCCGCCGTTGTCAATGGCTTGCTGTCCAGTTTGGGGCAAGCAGCGAACCTATCCAGTATGCACTACTAAAAAAAACTGAGATTAGTCCGCTCAAGTCGCGCTTTGCGCATTGACGGGCGCGTGATTGACCCCTGCGCCCACCTAATTGTCGGGCGCATCCCACCTGCCTGGCGCACGATGGACGCCGAAGGACACGCGTGGCCTTCGGTCGCGCATCCGCTTCAGTCCAGGTCTCACACAGAAAGGTACGGCGCCCTTTTCTCGATCGTATGATCCGCATCATGCGTCTCCTCGTATCGGCTTGCCACATCCGCCGTACACGTGACGGACCTGCGCTCACGACAACGTCGAAGGTTGTTGTAGGGAAATAAAATTATAATGGCGAGGCCCATTCATTTTCGGATCGGCCGCATGATGTGTCCCTCTCATGCTGCGAAAGAGCATTGGGCGTCCTGACCTTCTGGCATCAGACCCGCTGCTCCGCTCAAGCCGATCCATCGTATTCAGCCATGCATACTCAGTTCCGCTTTTCCTCCGCGGCTTTCGTGCTTGCGCTAGCGAGCGCACTGTCTGCGTGCTCGACGCCGAAGCCGCTTTACCAGCAAGAACAGTTCGACGCAGGCGATAGCCCCTATATGCACAGGTTCGACGCGAAGGCGGAACCCGCTTGTGAAGCCGCCCGCCGTGCGTTGCTCAGCCAGGGATATATCGCCAGTTCGACGAGGCCCGATTCGGTCGATGGATCGAAAAATTTCCAGCCCACCAGCGATTCGCACGCAGTGATTGAAATCCACGTGGTCTGCACAACCGACGACCCGAAAAGCACCAGCAGTACGGCGTACGTGAACGCGGTGCAGGATCGCTATGCGCTGAAGAAGAGCAACACGTCGGCTAGCGTCGGACTGAGCGTATTCGGATCGCTGTCGCTGCCGATCGGCTCGAGCGATGACTCGATGGTGAAGGTTGCGAGCGAGACGATTCCTGCCGGCGTTTTCTATCAGCGTTTCTTCGCGCTAGTCGATCACTACCTGAAGGCCGACTCCGCCCAGCCTGCCGCTGTTGCCACCGCTGCAGCGCCAAAGGAGGCGCTGCCATCGATAAACGACGCCGTGCCGCCAATCGGAGCAGCCCAGACAGGCGGTCGTGGTGCCGCTGACGACCACTGAGTTCGCGAGGGTATTGCCCTGATTCTGCGCAAGCGCCAGCCTCAATTGCTGGTACTGGCCTGCCGCCAGCGGCGCGCGGCCGAGATCGGTCAGAACGCCGTTGGTCAGCGACAGCAGATCGACCTTCTGCGGTGCCGGCAGCGCAATGTCGGTCCAGCCGCTGTCAGTATCGCCGGCTGTCGAGCTGGCGTTGACGCGCACTTTGTCGACCGTCACGTAGACGTGGTCGAAGCCACAGGACGGCGCATCGGTCATTGCGACGTGAAGGCGTACCTGTCGCCGGGCCTGCTCCGTCTCCACCACCGCCGCCACATCCGGACAGCATCACTGGCACAGCCAGCAAACCGGTCAATGTCTTCAGAATCGTCCTCATGGTGAAACAACGCCCCCTTGTTTTTGGTGGTCGAAGAATACAAAAAGGGGGACGGAAAACTTTAGACGATTTGCAACGAAGCGTAACTTCTTGCGCGGCATCCGGTGGCCGCAGGTTGCGATTGGCCAACATCGCATGCTGTTCGGCAACTAGACTGCGCCGTCAGACGACCTCATTGATTGGCTTCGAATGCTTTGTCGAGGTCGTTTCAACATGTTTCATCCGCTTACTTCGCCGGATTCTGGCGACGTGTTCCGCGCAGTCGCGACGCACGTCAATTTTCGTAGCGTGCATACGGTTGCGGGCGTGCGACGCTCATCGTCGCACGCCGAATGTTACAAAAAATTTCATGCCGCTGCCTTTCGTACGACCTAAATTCCTTTCCATTCCTCCAGGTGATCGTCATTAGCGCTGGACAGCGCGCCGAGATTGGCGAAATGCCGGGCACCAGGGAAGGTTGACTGTTCGTAGACGGAATCGTAGCCGACGCGCTGGCGGTCCCCAGCGCTGGCGGCCTGTGACATGGAAGCGGCAGTGGGTACCGGCGAACGACAACGGCGGAAAAGACTTTCCGGCAATGCCAACGTGGAAATTTCCGGCAAAGGGTGCAATGCCAATCGAGCTATCAGCTGCTGCCGTGCCGCTGCCGCTCGTCCTGTTACGGGTCGCATATAGATGAGGAGTCTTCCATGCGACGCAACAAGCCTGGTGCATTTCTGATCGGAATTCCCTTTGCCGCGATGCTGGCGGCCAGCACGACGAGCTGGGGCGCCCCCACGCTGGTCTCGGGTCCCAGCCCGTTTGCAAGCTGTACCGTTGGCGGACCCGGCACCGTCTACGTGAACGCGGAGGTCGAACCCTGGATGGCTGTGAATCCTGCCAATCCGTCGAACCTCATCGGGGCGTGGCAACAGGATCGCTGGTCGAACGGCGGTGCGCATGGGTTGGTTGCCGGCTTCTCGTTTGATGGTGGTCAGACATGGAAACAGACGAATCTGCCTTTCAGCGTGTGCGCAGGTGGACTCGGGTACGAGCGCGCCTCTGACCCTTGGGTATCCATTGGGCCGGACGGGACCGCCTACTCCGTATCGATCTCGTTTAACCAGTCCAACAACAACAATGCAGTCGCCGCGGCCGTTTCACGGGATGGCGGCCAAAGCTGGGGGAACCTGAGCGTCCTCATCGCCGACAACGAGCCCACGCTGCAGTTCTTCAACGACAAGGAGTCAGTGACGGCCAATCCCATCAAGGCAGGGGTCGCCTATGCAGTTTGGGACCGGCTCGAACTGCCGAACGGCAACCCATACGCCAACCTGCACACTGCCGCGTTCCGAGGGCCGTCGATGTTCTCGAAGACCGTCGACGGCGGTCTCACATGGAGTTCACCATCGGTCATCGTGAGCGTGCCGTCACGCCAGCAGACGATCGGCAACCAGATCGTGGTCAATTCGCAGGACGGGACACTGTATGACTTTTTCGACCTGATCAGTCCACCGTTCAAAAAATCGGCCGGCAAGGTTGCGTTCACCAAGTCGACCGACGATGGCGCAACGTGGACGAAACCGCAGATCATCGCCGGGCTGGAGACCGTCCCGGTCACGGATCCCAACACCGGCGAAGCGGTGCGCACCGGCGACATCATCCCCGAACCGGCGATCGATCCAGCGACGGGGCAACTCTACGTTGTCTGGCAGGACTCGCGTTTCAACGGCGGCCAGTATGACGAGATCGCCTTCTCGACGTCCACGAATGGCGGTGCATCGTGGACCGCGCCCATCCGGGTGAACACACCCTCAGGGCGGCCAGCGTTCAATCCGTCGGTTCGCGTGAATTCCGCAGGTACGGTCGCTGTCACGTACTACGATTTCCGCGACCTGGCGGCGGATAACAAGTCGACGCTGCCGACAAACTACTGGCAAACGACGTCGACCAACGGCGGGGGGAGCTTCGGCAGCGAGTTGCGACTGTCCGGTCCGTTCGATCTGAAAACGGCGCCGGTAGCGGAGGGATTCTTCCTGGGGGACTATTCAGGTTTGGACACGCGGGGAAATGCGTTCCTGTCGTTCTTTGTGCAGACGAACCCGGGCAACACCTCTAATCGCACGGATGTTTTCTTTGTTGCGCCGTAACGTCGGGTAGTCTGGCCGAGGCAGGCACAGACCGCCCAGATGCTGCTGGGCGGTCGTAGTCGGTTGAACGCGAGCGGCTGGTTTGGACGACGACGCGACAGACATCATCTGCGCACAAAGGTCCGTTGTCTGGACGGAACCGATGTTCGAACGTCCGTGTGAAACGGTGGAACAAAATCCGCAGAAGGCCGGCTGCTGGTGCACGGACCGGCAATCCGTGCGCCAGCACTCATCCGGCCAGTGACAAATTTCCTTCGCGTTGACCAAACACCTGTTCCCAAGGCGCGACCGCCATGGGAACCTCGCGTCGTCGCGAGTGGGCACTTTTACTGTCGCAACGGTGGCAGATTTAATCCGGTCTACGCGTAGCGAGCCTATTTTGCAGTCGACGGCATCACCGACGTCGCCGCCTTTCCCGACCACATCGGTGACATCCGCTTTGTCCGGCAGCTCCCCGGCAAGGTAGCCGGGCTGCGCAACATGAATGAACGCCCAAGAAGGCTCTACGCCACAGGCGAGATCGAGGCCGTGGACATGCGGGCGGCCGGCCAGCTGCTGCATGAGCAGATCAACCGGGTGCTCGATCTCGTTCGCTTCGAGTACGACCACGCGAACATCAGCGTCGCGGATGACTTTGCCGCGTGCCGCTCCACCGGCGGGTACTGGCGTGTGCTGCCGATTCCGAAGGTGGTGCCCAATCCGCGCGCGGCCGTCAGCGGCGAGGAGCTGCACCGGTTCGCCGGCAATGTCAGCCGCCTTGTGACCGGCGAGCGGTTTTCGCAGGAGGGGCGTGACAGGGGACTGGCCGCCTTCCGCCTGTATCGGACGGGCGCGGATACGACCAACTTCGAGAACAAGCTCGTCAACTGGTGGACCGGGCTGGAACAGCTTGCGAAGGGCGGAGGAGGAACCAGCTCGATCGGCGGGGCGGTCGAGTCAAGTCTGACGCCCGTGCTGATGGGGGTCTCGATCGCCAACCACCTCGGCGCCTATCGCGAGGTGTTGCTGGAGCAGTCGATCGAACTCGTCGATCCGGGCGACGGTCAGCCGGTCGCGCTCAAAGAACTGGACCTCGCGCAGCTCTACACTGTCCTTGCTCAACCGGCGCATCGCCAGACGATCAACGACCGGCTGCGGGACCTGCCGTTCACACAGATGCGCTTTGACCAGTTCATGGGTTTCCTCGCCTCGCCGACCGACATGAAGACAGTTCTTGCGTTCCGGTGCAAATCGGAGGAGCCGATAGGTTACGCTCGGGTGTTGACGAGCGCGAGCAGGCAATGAGTAAGCTGATAGACATCGACAGGCTGTTCAACGGCCGCCACTTTGACCGCGAAGTCATTGTCCTGTGTGTGCGTTGGTATCTGCGTTACAAGCTTAGCCTTCGAAACCTCGTTGAAATAATGGCCGAGCGCGGCCTGTCGCTGGCGCACACTACGATCATGCGCTGGGTAAAACGCTTCGCGCCGGAGTTCGTCAAGCGCTGGAATCGATTTGCGAGATCCGCTGGCCGTTCATGGCGAGTCGACGAGACGTATGTGAAGGTTCGTGGCAAATGGGCCTATCTTTACCGTGCAGTTGACCGCGCAGGAAAGACGGTCGACTTCCGGCTCAGCGCCAGGCGCGATGTCGCTGCGGCTAAGGCTTTCTTCGTGAAGGCGATCAACAGTCAAGGGCTCGCCCCGAAGACCATCACGCAGGACGGCTACGCGGCGTCTCACCGCGCGGTGCGCGAAATGAAGACTGACGAGTTGCTTCCCGAGGACACGACGTTGCGATCGTCGAAGTATTTGAACAACTTAATCGAGCAGGATCATCGCAACATCAAGTCCAGGGTCAATGCGATGCTCGGCTTCAAACGCTTCAGGAACGCCGCCGTTACTATCTCAGGCATCGAATTGATGCATCGCATTCGAAAGGGTCAGTTTAACCTCACACAGCTGCGCCTCAAAGATACCACTGCGCCTGCAGTTTGGATGGCAGTCCTCTCAGATCGATGATGTAACGGCGATTAGTCGTCTATCTTTCGCTCGCGCCGGTAATTTGCACCAGAGCCGGTCGGGTCGCATTCCGTATTGCGCTACTGGGATGGGAAGTTATGGCATGCAGATGGACAAGTCTGCAGTAAACAGGACTGGCCGCGCAGATTACAAAATCCAGTCCTGATACGGCAGACAAATCTAGCCCCCTCAGAAAACCCGCAACCAGTTATAAACGAAATTCTCAAGCATAGCGCCCATGCCGCGTCGCGCCATCAAGCTCAGGCATCTCGAGGAACCAGTGTGCTTCCTTCGAGATGAAATCAGGTTCGCCGTTGACCTCCACACGTCGATGTCGTTACACTTGATGTCTGGCCATCGCTCCTTCGCCTCCCGGCTCATGGATCTAAAGCAGATTCAGTATTTCATCGCGCTGTTCGAAGATGGCTCCGTAACGCGGGCCGCGAAGCGGCTCAATATCGTGCAGCCCGCGCTCAGCATGCAGATCTCCAAGCTTGAAACGGAACTGAACAGCCAGCTCTTTGAGCGCGGCCCGCATGGCATGACCCCCACCGACGCCGCACGGCAGATGTACCGCCTCTACATGCCGATCATGCGCGACATCGACCACGCGCGCGAGCAGCTCTGCCGGCACGATGTGATCGTGGCCGGGCGTATCTCGCTCGGGATGGTGGCGTCGGAAGCGCAGAGCGTCCTGCCGGAATCGCTCGCGCTATTCAACGCGCTCTACCCACATGTCGAGGTGTCGGTGGCCGATGGTTTCAGCGCGCAACTGATCGACGCGGTGGAAGCGGGCCGGCTCGACGCGGCCATCATCAACCGGCCCCGCGGGCGCCTGTCGCTCGATACGTCTCCACTGGTAGTCGAAGAGATGGTGCTCGTCACGAGCGCGGAACACGGCCCTGCGCTGCCCGACACCATTACGGCATCCGCGCTGATGGAGCTCGAGCTCGTGCTGCCGACGCGCCGCAACGGCCTGCGCGGCGTGCTCGACGCCGCGCTGCTGAATGCCGACATCGTGATCAAGCCGCAGTTCGAGATCGACCTGCTGACCACGATCGTGCAATTTGTCGAACAAAGCAGCATCGCGACGATCATGCCGCGCGTGGTCGTGCAGCGGAAGGTCGACGACAGCCTGCTGCGCGCGACCCCGATCTCGGCGCCGCGCATCGTGCGTCACATCGTTTGCGTGAGCCATCCGAAGCGGCCGATCGGTCCTGCCACGACCGAGCTCATCGACATCATCGCCGACCAGATCCGCCGCGTCACAACGGGGATCGAGATCGCGGACCCCGATCCGGCCAACGGCAACCAGGCGTGAGCCGCTTCGCTGGTGCTGTCCTTCCGCCGGCTGGCGCGCGTCGCTACGCGCATCGCTGCGGATAGCGAACGGCGCGACGCAAGTCGGCCTATCGCGCGCGGTCGCGCGATCAGTACGGGTCGCGCACCGGCGTGTTGTCGAGCTTGCCGAGCGTCTCCGGCACGACGAACGCGCCGATGAGAAATATCACGCTGATCGCGCCGACGAACACGGCAAGCGTCATCGGCAGATCGAGTGGCGTCTTCGCGACCAGCGAGACGAGCGTGGGCATCATCCCGCCGATCGCAAAGCCAATATTCCACGACAGACCCGTGCCGGTCGCGCGGATCGCCGTCGGAAACCGCTCGTTCAGGAAGATCAGAATCGGCGCATAACCTGCGCTGCCGAGCGCACTCAGGATGACCGCGTAGACACCGACCATCGTGATGGTCTGCGCCGTCGGCAACAGCAGGAACAGTGCGGGCAATGCAAACAGACGGATTGCGCCGAGCAGGATGAAGGTCCGTTTGCGGCCGATGAACGTGCTCAGGTGACCGGCCGCGACCGATGCGATTACCACGGCCACGCTGCACAACATAAGGATCGCAGCAGCCGTCCCATTCGGTGCGTGATTGACGACCTTGAGGAAGGTCGGCAGATAACCCGACGTCAGGTAATAGCCGCTGCCGCCGCCGATCGTCAGCAGCAGGTTGACGAACAGGATCGAACGATAGTCGCGCGAGAACAGCGTGCGGATCGGCGAACGAACCACCTCGACCGGCGCGTTACGCGTCTTGTCGGCGGCGGCACGCGCGGCCTTTTCCGCGGCAAGCTTTTTCCACAGCGGCGATTCTTCGAGACTGTTGAAGACGAAGAGTCCGAGCACCGAGCTGATGATCCCGGTGAAGAACATGCAGCGCCAGCCCCACACGTCGAACAGGTCGCCGGGAAACAGCGACGACATCGCGAGATACGTCAGCGAAGCGAGCAGCGCACCAAGGCCTGCCCCTCCGCCGCCAATCAGCCCCGACACCGCGCCGCGATACTTCAGCGCAACGGATTCCGTGCCGATCGTGTGCGTCGACGCCACCACGCCGCCGACGAATACGCCCTGCACGAGACGCAGCAGCAGAAAGAGCACCGGCGCGATCACGCCCACCTGTGCAACGGTCGGCAGCAAACCGAACGCCGCCGTCGACAGACCGACACCGACCACCGCGAGAATCATCGCGCCCTTGCGGCCGCGCCGGTCCGCATACGAGCCGAACAACGCGGATCCGAGCGGCCGCATCAGCAGCGTGACGGCGAACGACGCATACACCGCGGCGAGCGACAGCATCGCGTGTTCGGAGGGGAAGAACAACCGGCCGACCACCGGTGCGACGAACAACAGGACGAACAGATCGAACAGATCGAGCGCCCATCCCAGACACGAGGCTACCACTGCGCCCATCACCTGCCGCCTGTTGATTGCGGGCACGGCGGCGCCACTTTGCGCTGCAACGGACATCATCATCTCCTAAGTTAATACCGGGCTGGCCCAGATGTGAACTCACCCGATGTGCGACGCGCTTCGGCCTCGTGAAAGGCACGGCGCGCTCTTGTTACGTTGACGAAAATCGTTATGACGTCAGGCGAGCCAGACCGCGCTGGTCTTGCGCCGCAAACTGCGTCTTGCCGAGCATCGCGTCGGCGATCTTCTCGGCGATCATGATGGTCGGAATGTTCGTGTTGGCTGACGGCAGACGCGGCATCAGCGAAGCATCGACCACCCGTAGCCCATGCGCGCCATGCACTCGCCCTTCGGTATCCGTCACGGCGCTGCGCTCGCGCGCGTCGCCCATCCGGCAAGTACCGCTCGCATGCCAGACGCCGAACACGTTCGCGCGAATGAAGTCGTTCAATGCGCGCTCGTTTGTGAGTACCGACGACATCTGCACGCCGCGCGTGAAGAAGCGTTCGATCAACGCCCGACGCATCGGTGCGGGTGTATCGAGCAGCAGCCCCAGCAGCGACGTGATCACCGCATTGGCTTTACTCACGCGGCTCAACGCCTTCACGCGCGGCGAAAAAGCGGCGGGGAAAAAGTCGCGCTGATCCTCGCTCAGGCCCGAGGCCGCGACCACACGCGCCAACATGCGCACGCCCGCGGCGAGCCGCGCGACATCGCGTTCGTCGTCGAGCAGATTTAGATCGACCTGCGGTGCGGCGACCGGATCGCTCGAAACGAGTTGCACGCGGCCGCGCGAATACGGACGGTTGCACCACAGGAAAAACAGGCCAAGCCGGCTACCGAGTGCATGCCACGCGGCGCGCGTCGCGCTCGACAGGTACAGATCGGACGCCTCGCAATCCGCGACGCCCGACGTGAATCGCGCTGCCGTCATGCTGGCGCGGCGCCGCGCGAGCGGCATGCGAAAGCGCGGCTCGAGAAAATGACAGAACGTCAGCGACGGATGGTCCTGCAGATTCCGCCCGACGCCCGGCAGATCGAGCACACACTCGATGCCGAGTGCGCGCAGTTCGCTCGCGTCGCCCACGCCCGCGCGCATCAGCAGTGCCGGCGACTGCAACGCGCCGGCGCACACGATCGTCTCCCGCGCCTTGAAGCGCAGTCGCTCGCCGTGCGGCGAAACGGCAAGCACGCCGCGTGCGGCCACCCTTTCCATCACGATGCGCTCGACGCGCAGGTTCGAAAAGATATGCAGGTTCGGCCGCTTGCGTGTTTCTGCATCGAGATAGGCGACCGCGGTCGATACGCGCCGGTCGTCGCGATTCGAAAACGCGCCCGGAAAATAGCCGTCGTCGAACTGCGCGTTCTGGTCCTGCAACGCCGCGAAGCCGTTGCTGCGCAATCCGTGGGCGAACGCGTTGCAAAACGGCGGCCACTGCTGCGGCATGATGCGGCGGATCGGCACCGGTCCATCCGCACCGTGCAGCGGACCATATGGAAAGTCGACGTCGCTCTCGAGCTTGCGAAAATACGGCAGCACGTCATCCCACGCCCAGCCTGCCGCACCGCTCGCGGCCCAGTCGTCGTCGTCCCGCGGCAGGCCGCGATTGGCCGACTGCACGTTGATGCTCGAACCGCCACCCATCACGCGGCCCTGCTCATAGACTTTAGCCGCCGACTTCCGCGTGGCCTTCGCCTTGAGCTCAGGCCAGATCCAGGTCTCCCCGCAGAAAACAGGCATCGGGTAGCTGTCGAGGATCGCCTCCGGCACCGCGCCCGGCGGCGTATCCGCACCCGCCTCGATCAATGCGACGCTCACCGACGGCACGGCCGACAGCCGATGCGCGAGCACGGATCCTGCCGACCCACCGCCGACGATCACATAATCGAAACGCGCGCTTACCCGCTCCATGCCTGTCTCCTGAATTGCTCGATCTATGCGCTGCTATCAGCTACCGCGAAACACGGGCTTGCGTTTGCCATGAAACGCTTCGACGCCTTCACGGAAATCGTCCGAACTGCGCAGCCGGCTATAGCAATGTCCTTCCAGTTCGATCGCGATCGAAAGCGGCGCGTCTTCGGTGTCGTTCAGCAGCTTCTTCGCAGTACGCTGCGCGAGCGGCGAGAAGGCGCGCAACTCGTCGACGAGTGCATCGGTCGCGGCTTCGAGCTCCGCATCGGGCACGCAGTCGACCGCGATGCCCCAGTCATACGCCTGCTTGCCCGGAATGCGGCGCGAGCGCATCACGATGTCCTTCGTGCGGCCGACGCCGACCATCTTCTGCAGACGCGCCGAGCCGCCCGAACCCGGAATCTGGCCGAGCTTCTGTTCCGGCAGTGCGTAGAAGCTGGTGTCGGTCGCGATGCGGAAATCACAGGCGAGCGACAGTTCGAAACCGACGCCGAAGCAGAAGCCGCGATTGGCCGCGATCACCGGCTTCGAGCACCGTGCGGGCGCGGCGACATTCCACGCCAACTTCGACACGTGTTCCGGCGACGCTTCGAGAAAGCCCTTGATGTCGCCGCCGCTCGAGAAGTGCTCGCCTTTCGCACGCAGCACGATCACGCGGACGCGGTCGTCCTCGTCGAGTGCTTCGAATGCGGCGCGCAGCTGGTCGCGTGCATGCATCGAGATCACGTTGAACGGCGGGCGGTGCAGCATGATGTCGGCGCGTTCGCGCGCGGCGTCGATTTCGATCGAGAAGCCGTCGAGTTCCTGCAGCAGCGTCTGGCCGCGATGAGTCAGGTCAGTCATGTGTTACTCCTTTTGTGGTTCTGTCAGGTTGTGCGGCGCCGTGCTCCGGTTCGTACTCGCCCGCGGAAAGCTTGCGGCGCAGGATCTTGCCGACCGGCGATTTCGGAATGTCGTCGACAAACACGTATTCGCGCGGGCGCTTGAAGTTGACGAGATCGGAGGTCCGGCAAAAGTCATCGAGCGCCTGGGCTTCGACGTATTCGCTGCGCTTGATGAAGGCGACAACACGCTGCCCCCAGCGCTCGTCTTTCACGCCAGCGACGGCCACTTCGTCCACCGCCGGATGCAGCGACAACACCGATTCGATATCGACTGGCGAGATGTTCTCGCCGCCGCTGATAATCATGTCGTCGACGCGGCCCGATACGAAGAGATCGCCGTCGTTATCGAAGTAGCCGGTGTCGCCGGTGAAATACCAGCCGTCGCGCAACGACTTCGCGTTCGCGTCAGGCCGGTTCCAGTAGCCTTCGAACGACTCGTCGCCGAGCAGGTCCGCAATGATCTGGCCTTCTTCGCCGGTTTGCGCGAGTTCGTCGGGCGACGTCGCGTCGAGCTTCACGACGCGCAGCCGCGTATTGACGCCGGCGCGGCCCGCGCTGCCGGGTTTCAGCGTCGCGTCCTGATCGATACTGAACGTGTAGACCTCGGACGAGCCGTAGTGATTGACGAACAGTTCCGGCTTGAAAGCAGCCGAAAGACGCTTCAGCAGACCGTCGTTCATCGGCGCGCCGGCAAAGCCGAGTTTCGTCACCGAACTTTTGTCGGTGCGCGCGAACTCCGGTGCGGCCAGCAGATCGTGATAGAGCGTGGGCACCAGGTACAGACACGTCAGCCGGTACGTGCAGATGGAATCGAGCGCAAGGGTCGCATTCCAGCGGCGAACGCAGACGAACAGCCCGTCGACGAGTGCCATCGCCAGCAGCGAGCGCACGCCCATCGTGTGATAGAGCGGCATCACGCCGAGCGTGCGTTCGCCGTGGCGATAGAGGTTCTGTGCGACGTGCGCGAGCGCGGCGGCGCGTTCGTGGCGATGCCGGCGCGGCACGCCCTTCGCCTTGCCCGTGGTGCCGGACGTGTAGAGGATCAGCGAGTAGTCTTCCGCGGTGGCCGCAGCAACAGCTGCGCCTTCGCGCCGACGCTCGCCCAGCAGTGCATCGAACGAAATCGACGCGCCCGCCGCATCGTCCAGCGCAATGCGCGCAACGGCCTTCGCGGCGGCGCTTTGCGTGACGGCTTCGGCGCAAACCGGCTCGTACACGATGGCTTTGACGCCCGCATCGGTCACGCAGTAATCGAGCTCATCGGGTTTCGCCCGCCAGTTCAGCGGCACGATCGCCACGCCGGCGAACTGGCACGCCCAGTGCAGCGTCGCCATTTCCCAGCGATTTTGCAGCACGACGAGCAGACGGTCGCCGTGTGCGAGGCCGAGTTCGTGCAGACCGTCCGCAACGTTCAGGATGATCCGGTGCCACTGCGCATACGTGAGCGTCAGTTCACCATCGACGAGCGCCAGCGCGTTCGGGCTGCGCTCCACGCTTTGCAGAAAGGTTCGGCCGAGATCAAGCATCGCTCGTCTCCTTCTCTTCCTGCGCCTGGCGCCGGCGCGCCGCCACATCGAGCACGGCGGCGACGATCGGCGTATAGCCTGTACAGCGGCACAGATGGCCCGACAGCATGTCGCGCACCTGCGCCTCGTTTGGATCCGGTACGCGCTTCAGATAGTCGGCGCACGACATCAGAATGCCGGCGGTGCAAAAGCCGCACTGCAGCGCGTGATGACGCTGGAACGCCTGCTGAAGGTCGCCGAGCGTCTGGTCGGGCGCGAGGCCTTCTACCGTATCGATGCGGCGGCCGTCCGCCTGCAACGCGAGCATCAGGCACGAACGTCCCGCCACACCGTCGATATGAACCGTGCAGGCGCCGCACACGCCGTGTTCGCATCCGACGTGCGTGCCGGTTGCGCCCAGTTCGTGCCGCAGAAGATCGGACAGCAGATCGCGCGGCTCGCAATAGCCGCTCCGTTCGCGGCCGTTGAGCGTCAAGGTGATTCGCCGCCGTTCGCCGCGCGGTTGTATGCCCTGCGGCATCGTATTAACAGGGGTCTTCGGGGTCTTGCTCACTTCGCCTCCTCTATCACGCGCCATCCCAGTTGCCGGACCAGATGCCGGCGATACGTCGCACTGACATGCGCGTCGTCCTGCGCGCCCAGCTTCCAGCTCAAATCGTTCAATGCAGTACGCAAGTCGTCGCCCTGCAGACGCGGCCAGCGCTCCACCACCGGCCGGTCGGCGACGCCACCCACTGCGAGCTGGATCAGGTTATCCGTCACCACCGCCGCGCACGACACGAGGGCGAAATCGCCATGACGGGCGGAGAATTCCGCAAAGCCGTAGCGCTCGCCCGGCTTTTTCAGCGGAAAACGCACAGCCTCGACAAGTTCGTCCGGCTCGCGCGCCGTCATCAACATCCCCTGAAAAAAGTCCTCGGCGGCGAGCACGCGCTTGCGCTTTGTCGAGCGCAGCAGCACACCGCCGCCCAGGGCTGCCAATGCGAGAGGCAACTCGGCGCTCGGATCCGCGTGAGCGATCGACCCGCATACGGTGCCGCGATTGCGGATCTGAAAGTGGGAAATGTGCGGGAACGCGAGAGCGAGCAACGGCACTTCGTCGCGCAGAGATGGGCGCCACTCGACGCTGCCCTGCGTCGCCGCCGCACCAATAACGAGCTGCCCCGCCTCGTTGTCGACCCGCACCGTATTCAACTCGTCGGTGCGGGAAATATCGACGAGCCAGCGCGGTTGCGCGAGGCGCATGTTCAGCACCGCCATCAGCGACTGGCCGCCGGCCAGCACGCGTGCGTCTTCGCCGCCATGCGCGAGCGCTTCGAGCGCATGTTCCGTACTCGTCGCGCGCAGATAATCGAACGGCGCCGGTTTCATGTTCTACTCCTGAAGAATGCGAGGAAGCGCGAGAGCCACGAGCCTTGCGCGCGGCCTTGATCGACGGGCTTGCCTGATGCTTGCCGGCCCAGCGATTCGAACAGTTGCCGCAGCACGACTTTCGCCGCGCCTTCGAGCATCCGCCCGCCGACTGCCGCAACCTTGCCCGACACCTGCGCTTCATAGTCGTACGACAGCCGCGTGCCGCGCTCCGTGGGCGTCAGTTCTACGAGTCCTTCGCCACGCGCGGTGCCAAGCGGCGAGCTGCCGGCACCAGCGAGGCGCAGACGATGCGGCGCGTCGATATCCGACAACCCGATCCGCGCTTCGAAGCGCGCCTTGATCATGCCGACGCCGACCGTCACATCGGCGCGATACTGGTTCGGTCCGGTCGCTTCGAGCGCGTGGCAGCCTGGAATGACCTTCGCGAGCGCCTGTGGGTCCATCAGCACCGCAAAGATCGCTTCAGGTGCGGCGTCGAGATCGACAGTGCCCCGCGCCGTCAGCGCCTTGCCGCCTGCAAGCGCCTTGTTCGACGCGGCGGCCGCAGCCGCTTGAAGTAACTCGGGACGCGAAGGCGGCGGATCGTCGATGCCGATCAGGTGCATCACCTTCGCAGGCGTGAGCGGCAAGCGGATATCCTCGACGCCGAGTGCATCGGCCACTGCATTTGCGATGCACGGCGGCGTGCTCATGTTGTTGCCTTCGCCCAGCCCTTTCGCACCGAGCGGCGTGAACGGCGACGGCGTTTCCAGATGCACGATCATCGGATCAGGCACTTCGCAGGTGGTTGGCATCAGGTAGTCGGCGAGCGTGCCCGACTGGAAACTGCCGTCTGCGCCGTAGCGGAACTCTTCCATCAGTGCCGCGCCCAGGCCCTGCGCGAACGCGCCACGAATCTGGCCGTCGGCGAGTGCCGGATTGAGCAGCGTGCCAGCGTCGTGGGCGGTCACATAGCGGTCGATGCGCACCCGGCCGGTTGCGCGGTCCACTTCGACGGCGCACATGTCGAACGCGAAACCGTAGGCCGCCGATGTGTTGATGCGATCCTGCTCGTCGGGCGCGTCCATGTGCGGCGGCGTCCAGAACACCGTCTCGCGCAGGCCCGGCTCTTCGCCTTCAGGCAACAGCGCGGGCGCCCAGTGCGGCGCATTGCTCGCGACGCGGCCAAACGGCAGCGCGCGGTCTTCCTTGCCCTTCGCAAAGATGCGGCCGTCTTCGAAACAGATGTCCTCGGGCGCACAACCCGATTGCTTCGCGACGATGCGGGCCACCTTGTCGCGCACACGCATCGCTGCCAGATGCACCGTGCCGGCCACCGCACCGGCAAAACGACTCGAATAGTTACCTGCCGCCACTGACCATGCGTCCTTGTGCGTGTCGAACTCGACGTTGACGACGATGTCGCGCGGATTCAAACCAAGCACATCGGCGACAACCTGCGCGCAGACAGTCATATGCCCCTGCCCCGCCGGCGTCGATGCAATCGTCACGACCACGCCGCCGAGCAGATCGACGCTGACTGTCGCGCTCGCGACGGCGCCGCTCTTCGGGCCGGCTTTTTTGCGCGCCTCGGCGGGCATCACGGTCGTGATGTAGCCCATGTTCGACACAGACGGCTCAACGATCGCCGCAAAGCCGATGCCATACACACGTCCTTCGCGGCGCGCCGCATCGCGACGCGCGACGAGTTCGTCGTAGCCGCCTTCAGCGAGCGAGCGGCGCAGCGCTTCCTGATAGTCGCCAGAATCGAGCAGCGCACCCGCTGCGGCGCGATACGGGAACGCATCGGCGGCGACGAAGTTGCGGCGATACACGTCGAGCACATCGAGCTTCAGTTTGATCGCGATGCGTTGCATCAGACGTTCAAGCGCGAAATACACCTGCGGTCCACCGAAACCGCGGACGAGGCCCGTCGGCGTTTTATTCGTGAGCGCCACGCGGTTGCGCACGACGAGATTCGGAATCGCGTAGGCGCCCGTCAGGCAGCCATGCATCCGGTAGAACGTTGCTGGCTCCGGCGCACGCAGATAGCCGCCGCAGTCCTCGATCTGGTCGTATGAGAGCGCGGTAATGCGGCCGTCGCCCTCAACGGCGGCTTCGAGCGTCGTCAGGCGCGCGGTGGCCGACGTGGCCGCGCTCAGATGCTCGAGGCGATCCTCGACCCATTTCACCGGTGCACCGGCCTTGCGCGACGCAAGGCACATCAACACCACATACGGAAACACCGCCTGCTTCACGCCGAAGCTGCCGCCCGAATCGCGCGGCGCCTTGTGCCGCAGACGATTTGCCGGCACGTTCAGCGCCATCGACATCACCGCATGCAGCGAGAAGGGCCCCATGAAATTCGACGTGACGTCATAACCCTCATCGCCGGACAGATACTCGGCGATCACCACGCCGCATTCGATCGGCGCACACGTGTTGCGCGGATAGTGCGCGTCGATTGTCACGCGATGCGGCGCGCGTTCGAATGCTGCTTCGGGCTCGCCATAGCGATAGTGACGATCGCTGATCACGTTCGTGCCGACCTTCGGATGCAGAACTGGTGCATCGTCGGCGATCGCGTTTTCGATCGACGTCACCGGCGGCAGCGTCTGGTACTCGACCTTGATCAGATCGAGCGCGTCTTCAGCGAGCGCACGCGATTCGGCCAGCACCACGGCAACCGGTTCGCCGACATAGCGCACGCGGTCCATCGCGAGCGCCCACTGCTCCATCGGCGACTTCACGCCGACCACGAACGGCCGCGACCAGCCCGGCAGATCATCACGTGTGAGCACGGCACGCACGCCGGCCAGTTTCAGCGCAGCGTCCGTGTCGATGCTGCGCAGTTCCGCATGGGCGTGCGGCGAGCGCAACACCGCGGCGTGCAGCGTGCCGGGTTTCACGGCGATGTCGTCGCCGTAACGTCCGCGGCCGGTCAGGATCGCCGGATCTTCGACGCGTTCCATCGAGCGGCCCACATGGCGCTGGCGCTGGCGTTCAGCCGACGTTTCGGGCTCGCCAGCGGCGCGTGCATCCGCTACCAGTTCGGCAACTGTATCGCGCTGATTCATTTCACTGCTCCCTGTGCGCGCGTGCCGGTTGCATCGGCGTCGTCGCCCTCGTCGTTGTCGCGTCGGTTGAACTCACTGGCAAGACCGCTCCAGCGGCGCGCAATCTCGCGATGCTCGATGCCGAACAGATCCATGATCCGGCCGACCGTGTGATCGACGATGTCGTCGACGGTTTGAGGGTGCGCATAGAACGCGGGCACCGGCGGCATCACGATCGCGCCCATTTCGGTGGCGAGCGTCATGTTGCGCAAGTGGGCGAGATTGAGCGGCGTTTCGCGCGCGACGAGCACGAGGCGACGACGCTCCTTGAGCATCACGTCCGCGGCGCGCGTCAGCAGGTTGTCGGCGAAACCGTTGGCGACGCTCGCCAGCGTTTTCATCGAGCACGGCGCGATCACCATGCCCGCGGTGAGAAACGAGCCGCTCGCCACCGTCGCGCCGATGTCGCGCACGTTGTGCACTACGTCGGCAAGACCATCGAGGTCCGTACGCGTGAGACCGAGCTCCTGCGCAGCGGTAATGGCGCCCGACGGCGACACGATCAGATGCGTCTCGATCGTGCCGAGCCGGCGCAAGGCCGCCAGCAGTCGCACGCCGATGACTGCCCCACTCGCACCCGAAATGCCGACGACGATCCGTTCACGCGTTTGCGTTGACTGCATGGCCGTGCCTCGCTCAGACCGCGTCGCGCAGCTGGCCGCTGTGCAGGTAGGCATCGAACGCCGCGTTGCTCGTGGCGACGAGCCGGTCGAGATCGACGCTGTCCTGCCCCGGAATCTGTACGCGTGTGAATACATGTGCCGGATAGACGACCGGGCGCGTCGCGTCGAGACCCATCTTGGCGCTGACACCCTGCATGTGCGGCGCCGCATCGTCGGGCTGGCCGACGGTCGTCGACGGATCGAGTGGCGAGCCCTGTGCGCCGGCCACAATCACAAGATCCCGATCCGCCTGGAAGCGCGTGGCGATCGCCCATTCGATTTCGGCGGGATCGTGCACGTCCACATCGGTATCGACGACGACCACCTGCTTGATGTCGTAATGCGTGCCGAACGCGCACAAAATCACGTTTTTCGCTTCGCCTTCGCGCTTCTTGTCGAACTGGACCCACAGGTGATACCGGCACACGCCGCCCACCGACAACTCCACGTCCTTCACGCCCGGATGGCTGCGCTGCAGATGCGCCAGCAATGTTGCTTCGCGCGGAATGGCGCCGAGCAGCAGATGCTCCATTTCAGCCGGAACAATCGTGTGATAGATGGGCTGTTCGCGGTGTGTGACCGCCGTCACGTCGATCACCTCACGCGCTTCGCGCGCGCTGTAGTACTTCGGGAATTCGCCGAACGGACCTTCGGGCTCGCGCACCTTGGGCAGAATGCGGCCCTCGATCACTATTTCCGAAAATGCGGGTACACGCACGTCGTTCGTCACGCATTTGACAACTGGCAGCGGCGCGCCGTGCAAGGCACCGGCGATCTCCAGTTCGTCCTTGTCGATCGGGGAAATGGCCTGCGACGCCAGCATCGTCAACGGATCGACGCCGATCGCGATCGCCACGTCGAGCGCGTCGCCCGCCGCTTCCGCTGCCTGATAGAACGCCAGCAGATGACGCGGCAACATCAGGATCGCCATGCGGTCCGGGGCGTGCACCTGAATGCGGTTGATCGACACGTTCTGGATGCCGGTCCGCGGATTACGCGCAATCACGAGGCCGGCCGTGATGTAGGGACCGTTGTCGTGCTCGCTGTGTGTCGGGATCGGCAGCAATGCGTGCAGATCGATGCCCTGCGTGCGGACGACCTGCTGGCACGCGGCCTCGTCGCGTGGCAGTTCGTGCCAGGCAACAGGATGCCCGGCCGCATCGCGAAAGCGTTCGAGCAGCGCGGCCTCGGGCACGCCCATCGCTTCGGCGATCCACGCGCGCTTCGACATGAAGCCGCTCACTACCGGAATGGCGTGGCCGCCGGGCTTGAGAAAAATGGCGGCTTGTTCTCCGTCGAGCCGTTTGGCGACTGCCGCGAGTTCGTGTTGGAGTGAAACCGGCTGATCGATCGTCGCGACGCGGCCCGTTGCCGACAGGCGTTCAAGCCAGTGGCGCAGCGTCGGCGCGGTGCTCTGCGGCGCCCATGAAGATTGAGGTGTGCCGCTGCCTGCGGCATCGCGTGAGTCCATTTACGTCTCCATCGGTGCTTGCCGTCAGGCGCCGGAACGAGTCTGTCGGGCGGACATGCAGCAAGTTGGAATGAAGCGTAGCGAGAACGGGTTATAACTTCTAATATTGTTTTTTGATGTCTTTCATCATTAGTTTTGATATCAGTGTTAGCCCCGATGACGCCCTTCGTGCGCTCGGTTATCAATAGGCAACGCTTCCGGTAAGGGTCTTTCTCAGCTATTCAGATAGCCACGCGGTGTGCTGTTTTCGCCGGCTTTCGTGAGTGACCTGATGGACCGCACAGCGGATATTAACTTTCGTGATGCACCCCGTGGCGCCCCATCTGGACGTCAAATGGACCTCTCATGGACCTGAAGCAGATCCAGTATTTCATCGCGCTGTTCGAGGACGGCTCCGTGACGCGCGCCGCCAAGCGCCTGAACATCGTGCAGCCGGCGCTCAGCATGCAGATCGCCAAGCTCGAGGAAGAACTGCATCAACAACTGTTCGACCGTGGCGGGCACGGCATGGCGCCCACCGCCGCCGGACGGCTGATGTACCGCCTCTTTCTGCCGATCATCCGCGATCTCGCGCATGCGCGTCAGCAAATGGTTCAGCGCGACGAGATCGTAACGGGCCACGTGTCGATCGGGCTGATCGCATCGGTGACGGAAAGCGTGCTCGCTGATTCGCTGTCGCGCTTTCACGCGCGCTATCCGCATGTCGAAGTCACCGTCGCCGACGGCTACACCGCGACCTTCATCGACTGGGTGTCGGGCGGCCAGCTCGACGCCGCGCTGATCAACAAGCCGCGCTCGCGCCTGTCGCTCGACTCGCAGCCGCTCCTCGATGAAGAGATGGTGCTCGTCACCAGCGCCGAACACGGCCCCGAACTGCCGCATGCGATCGAGCTCGCGCAACTACCCGAACTCGAACTCGTGCTGCCCACCAAGCGCCACGGCCTGCGCGGCGTGCTCGATACGGCCGCGCAGCATGAGGACGTGCTGCTTGCGCCGCGCTTCGAAATCGATGTGTTGAGCACGATCGTGAAGCTCGTCGAAAGCACCCGCTTTGCGACGATCCTGCCGCGCATCGCGGTTGAGCGCGCAGTGCGTCGAGGGGCGTTGCGCGCCTATCCGATTCTCGCGCCGCGCATCGTACGCCATATCGTGCGCATCAGTCATCCGCGGCGACCGTTGAGCGCTGCTGCCGAAGCGCTGATCACCATCATCGCCGACGAATTACGTGAAGTGTCGAGCGAATCGGCGCCGACCGATGGCGGCACGCACCGGTTACCCCCTGGCTTGTCATCCTCGAAGGAAGCCTCTGCATGAACGCATTTCACTGGATCGCTGGCGAATGGACCGGCACGCCCGCCGTCGACAGCATCGATCCCGCGACCGGCCTTGCGATCGGCCGCTTCACCACGACGGCATCGCTGAAGCCGACGCCGCCATTGCCGCAGCCCGATACACAGGAAACTGTAACGGTTCTGGTGCAAATAGGTAAGCGGGTTGAGAAGTTTCATATAGATAGGATTCCTTATCGAGAGAACAGGAACGCATTCCATACGGCGGGCTCAGCGGCATCCTTGAGGCCGAGCTTCGCGAGCTCGAACTGACCACTTGCGAATGCGATGCGTCAATTCGATACCTGAAATTGTGGTCGCGGCGCTCCTGAACCGCTTGAATCCAAGCATTACGTACGTTCTGGACCTGATGTGGCGATGGTCCTGTTCGATCACGTTGTTCAGATATTTTGAGGACCGGACCTTCGTGTCTTCAGGCACCAAACCATCGGCCTTCATCTCGCGCACCGCGCGGTGCGAGGCCGCGTAGCCATCGAGCGTGATGGTCTCAGGCGACTGGCCCTGATGCCTGATAGCCTTGCTGAAAAAGGCTTTGGCCGCAACCACGTCGCGCCTCGCCCTGAGCATGAAGTCCACCGTCTGGCCAGCCCGATCCACCGCCCGGTACAGGTAGACCCACCTGCCGCGAATCTTCAGATAGGTCTCGTCGACACGCCACGAGCGACCCGCAGGCGTAGCAAAACGGTTCCAGCGTTTGACGAATTCGGGCGTATAACGCCTCACCCAGCGCAGGATTGTCGTGTGAGCGAGCGACAAACCCCGTTCGGCCATCATCTCGACCAGATCGCGTAGGCTGAGCTTGTAGCGCAGGTACCACCGAACACACAGAATGATGATCTCCCGATCAAAATGACGTCCATCGAACAACTCCTTCAGGCTCTTCAGTTTGGTCATCACCGGTTATCAGTTCGTTTTGCTCCAACAACTCTAACCGATTCGCCGATCCTATTTGCACCAGAACCGTTGCGAGCCTCCCCAACTTTTGCGCGCTCTCGACTGAGGCGAAGTGACACTTTCATTGCGCTCGGAGTGGAAGCAAAACTGTCACCTCGACTCCACTTGGCCACATCGCGCTGTGGTGCGGCCAGTGACAGATTTATTGCGCTCTACGCCATGAGGCGATTCAATGATTGGGATAACTACAAGTTCTGGCGATTCTCATATGCAAGGTGGCGAGATCGGGCGCGCAGAAGCGAAGCCGGATTAGCGGCCATCTGATTTCGGTCAATTTATATGAGCATGCGATCCGGGCACGGGCGCACGCCAGTCAACTGGTATGCAGACGCGGGCAACTCACAATGCTCCGGGGTCCGGAAATACAGGCCGGCGCATGCTGCGTCGGATCTACTGGCCAGCCAGTGAAAAAAACTCGGTGAAGCACAGGCACCGGCCATACCGGCAAGCAGGTCGATCAGTAACGGTCCAGCCGGTTTCCGTCAATCCGCACGCGGTCGCCCGGACGGAGATCGCCGGGTGAGGGCACGTCGAAGGAGCGTGACGATCCGTCATTGAGTTGAACAACGATTCGATACGCGCTCGGGGCCGCATTGCTGTACTGCCGGCCAATCTGATTTCCGGCCACCGCGCCGCCGAGCGCACCCACTACGGTCGCCACGTCGCGGCCATGCCCTCCGCCAAACTGGTTGCCGACCACACCACCGACGACCGCGCCGACCACCGTGCCCATTACACTGCCCGGGCTCACCGCATTGGATGTGGCGAGAGGCTGAATTCCCGAAACAACCCCATACTGAAGTCCGTAACCGGAGCTTGCAGGAGGCGCGTTGCCATAGGCGCTTGCGCTATCGACTGGCTGTGGATAGGTTGGCTGCACATACGCCGGCTGGGCATATGCGGGTTGCGCATAGGCAGGCTGCGCCGGACTCGCACCGTACGGCATGTTTGCGCCAGGAACCACGCATCCACTCAGGGGTAAAGCTGCGCACAGCGCGATGTAAAAGATTGGTTTGGCAAATTGAGTGTTGTACATGGTGCTCTCGACATCCTGACGCCGCATGTCAGCGGGCAAAGTTGAAGTTCGGCATGGAGTATAAGGAAGCGTTGCCGAATATTTTCACTGCGCCGCGTAACAGTGTGTAAGTTGTTCCGCCGCCAACGCTCAAGTCAAACGCATCGCCTTGCTGACTTGTGTAGTTTCTCTGCGACGCGTTCCCGGACGCTTCGCTCGACGGGTGAGCGGCGTCGCGGCGTCACGTTGAGTCGACCGCTTGATGTGTGCCGGGCACTAAGCAAACGGGGGTGCCGGAACACAGCCGTTCGAACGCACTTACGTCCTTCCTCGCGGCCGCAGTTCGAAACGCTGATCAGCACTCGCCTTTTTTCGCATGTCCCGGCGGACAGTGATCGGGCCCATGCCCGTGATGGCGATGACGCTCTTCCCATTCGTCGCGATCCCAGTAGCGGCGTCCGTCGCAGTAACGGTCGCCATGCCACCCCGGCGACACGACGACCACCGCTGCTGTTGGCGTTCACAATTGATGGGAGTGGACAAAAACTGGGGGAGCGCGGCGGTTTGCCCTAAGCTACCTTCGACACCCGTTCAGCGAGGTGACGGATGGATATGCACTGGACGATTTACCTGCAGCGAGACGGTGCCGACGAGAATGTGCCGTTGGCGAGGTTTCAGCGTCCGCTCGAAGGAGCGACCCCGGCTGACTTCGGATTGTCGATGTCTGAGGCAAGAAGCCTGCTTTCCAGTCTTCAACAAGTGGTGGCTCAGGACCAGATCCGCGCCTACGATGCTCGACGCCGCCGCTGCAGACATTGCGGGCGATACCGCCGTATAAAAGACTGGCGCCCTCGGGTGTTTGCGACCGCGTTGGGCAGTGTCAAAGTTCGAGTGCCCCGGGTGATATCGTGCTTGTGCACCCCTGAACCGCTCGACGAGAACGATGACTCAGCGGATCTTCGATTCTCCGAGTGCCCGATAGAAAGTTTGCTACCGGGACGACGTACGCCGGAGCTTGCATACCTGTGTGCGAAGCGAGGTGCTGCCGTTTCCTACCGGTCTGCTGCACGCAATATCGCCGATCTCACCGGGTTGCAAACTCTGTCTCACGCCACTGTTCGCAAAGAGACGCTCAACTGCGGTGAGCAAATTGAAAACGACCAGTTCTACGTTGGGTGGTTCGCGGGAACCCAACACCGTGGTGGAACGAAGCACCTGCGTCTCGCAATTGACGGCACGGTAGTCACGGCGGTGCCGCTGGAAGAGGTGCGCAGGATCGAAGTTATCGCGGGCCGTGTTGAGTGTGAGGGGATAGCGGCTCGACGATTCGCTCGTGCTCTCCAGCGTCCAAGCCTTACACGCGTGCTTATCGCTGCTGCACTCGACCAGTGTGACTGGGTCCATTCTACTTTGGTCGACGTGGTCACAGATGGTGCCCGGGGTATGCGATCGTTAGTGACTTCAGTGGCGCCTTGCGTCGCACCGCGGATTCTTGACTGGTTTCACATCGGCATGAAACTTCACGCTGTGCGGTCAGCGCTCTGCGCATACACATTTCCTCTCTACCAGCGACCGGTGGTGATGCGGCGATGCGAGCGACTAATAAATCGCGTGCGCGACAAGCTGTGGCGCGGCCGGGGCGACGCGGCAATCGAGATCCTACGTACCCTCATCGCCTCCCTGAATCTTGAGATCGGATCTTTGCCACAGTTCTATGGTCTCGGCGCTGGCACAGCGAGTAGCGCAGCCGCTCGATTATTGACTTTCCTTGTGAACAATCGGAGCGATCTTATCGACTATCAACAAGCACGTATGAACGGCCGTCGGGTATCGTCGGCATCGGCCGAATCGGTCATGAATCATTTGATAAACCGACGGCTCACGAAACGTCAACAAATGCGTTGGTCGTTGAAGGGCGCTCACTACCTACTGCAAACCCGAATAGAACTGCTCGACGGGAGGCTGGAGACGTGTTTCGCCAAGCGCTTCCCTCACTTCAGATCGCCGGAGGTCGCTCGACAATGAGCGCCTTTCCCCCACTTTTTGTTCACTCCCATCGACACGGCTAGCGGCAATTGTGAACACCAACAAAACCCGAGACGGTAACGATCGACAAAAGCGGCGCCAATCTGGCTGCGCTGGAGGCCCTCAATGCCGAGCGCGACACGCCGATCAAGGTCCGCCAGAACAAGTATCTGAATAACCTCATCGAACAGGACCACCGGGCGATCAAGCGCCGTACCCGACCGATGCTGGGATTCAAGAATTTTAGTTGTGCCCGCATCATCCTGTCGGGCATCGAAACGATGCATATGATCAGGAAAGGGCAGATGAAAGCTGATGGCGTCACGCGAACTGCCGCAGAGCAGTTCAATTCACCGGTCATGTAAGGAATCCCTAGCATGGCACCGCTTTCTAGCCTTGCCGGCCTTATTGCGACACAACCAACACACGTTCCCAGCAGTTTTTACGCCGTCGCCCCGTCAACGTAACAGCGCCGTTGACTTCAAGCGACGAAGCGCCCTCGATAGCGAGCGCGCTCCTTTTCGTCGTATGCCTTTTTGTGAACCCCGTGTTTTGTGGATTCGGCGGACGTAGTCAAGTAAGCGGCCCATCGGTGTCGCCAGGCTCGATATGCGGCTGTGCCAACCGGTGCGCATGCCCCTTGCCTGCTATCGCATCCAGAATCAGTTCAGCAATGATTCTGCCGGACGAGTGCCCTGTCGGCTGCACGATGGACGTTACCGTGCGGGGTGACGCGACGTCGGACGGCACACCGTCATAGACAATCAGCGAGATGTCCGTGCCGAGCTGCTTGCCGCTGTCTCTGATCGCGCGAAACGCGCCAACGCCGGCAATGTTGTTGTCCACCAGCAACGCGGTTGGTGGTTCGGCAAGTTCAAGCAGTGCACGCGTCGCTTCGTAAGCGTGCACCCGGTCAAACGCGCCCTCGATCATCAGCGAAGCCTCCGACTGAATCTCCGCCTCGCCTAGCGCGCTCAGAAATCCGGCGCGCCGTTGTGCCGCAAAGCTCATCGTAAGCGGCGCACTGATCAAGGCAATCCTTCTATGGCCGAAGGCAATCAGACGTTGTGCCGCAGCCCGGGCTCCGGCTTCGTTGTCGAAGTCGAACCACCCATAAGGCACAGGGCTGTTCGTCCGTCCATAGGCGATGAACGGAAACTGGCGTGCCTGTAGGAACTGGATGCGTGCATCGTCGATCTGAGTCCGCGCCACGATCAGACCATCCACCAGCTTGTTTTCGACCAGGCGGCGGTACGTTTCGAGTTCCGCATTCGGCCGGGCAGAGACGATGATCAGGTCCAGGTCGCTCTCTCCGAGGCGCTCCGTCATGCCGGCCACCACTTCCCCGAGGCGCGGATCGCCAAGATCGTCCGTCCCAAACGGGTAGATCATGCCCACTGCCTCGGCGCGGCCTGTCGCGAGCCGGCGAGCGGTCGGATCCGCGTGATAGCCCAGCGCGTGCGCCGCCTCGATGACCCGCTGGCGCGTTGCTTCATTGACGTCGTCGTATCCGTTTAGCGCACGGCTAACGGTCGTGCGGGAAAGTCCGAGCGAATCGGACAGCGTTTTCAGACTCACCTTCAAAGTTCCACCCTTGGAATTTCCTGTTTTGCACGTGACCGCCCTTGCAGAGCTGGATTTCCCGGCCCCCGGCCAGTCGCCATGTTACCTCAAGCCCACAAACGCGTTTGACAATCCAAACCGGTTTGAACTAAGATCCAAACCGGTTTGGAAAGATACTGGCTTCGAGAAATTGGAGCCGTTCATCCTGACACGGGCGCGCGAGAGACCATCTTTGGCCCGCTAAAAAACAGTCCGGCGGCCCTGTTGCGGCGAACAATTGCTGCATTCGGCTGCCGGAACGCTCCAGCTTCATCCACCTGAAAGCAAGGGCGGGCGGAGCCGACAAGCGTAGTTCATTTCATTGTTTCGCCGCAGTGAGCTTTCTGTTGTCTCCAGTACCCGGTATCTCGAGATACTGAATCAGATATTTCGGATAGCTAATAAGTCAAATGGCAGCTTTTCCGCTGTTCCGGCGGTTTCGGGCAGCCTTCGTTGCGCACTTACCTTAGGATGTGACACCCGATGAACAGACTCCGATCCTCCCAATCCCTGTCGACTCGTGCCCGCCTGCGTTCCACCGTGGTTTGCGGCTCCCTGCTCGTCACCGCGGCGGCACCCGCGCTGGCTCAGTCGTCGGTGCCGGGTTTTCCTGCGCCGACGCCGCACACGCAGCAGGCCTATGACCCGGAAAGCAATTTCACCATGCGCTGGACCCGCGCTGACATCCGTCAGATCAAGGCGCAGTCGCATACGGCAAGCGCGGTGGACAAGAACTCGCTGCCTGCGTCGCTGACCATGCCGGACATTCCGCAGGACTTTCCACTCATCAATTCCAACGTGTGGGTATGGGACACGTGGCCGCTGGCCGATCTGAGTGCGAACCAGTTGAGCTTCAAGGGCTGGGAAATCATCTTCTCGCTGACAGCGGATCCGCACGCAGGCTACACGTTCGACGATCGCCACGTGCATGCACGCATCGGCTTCTTCTATCGCCGCGCGGGCATTCCGGCGTCCCAGCGTCCGGCCAACGGCGGCTGGACATGGGGCGGCCACCTGTTCCCGGACGGTGCGAGCGCCAAGGTATTCGGCAACGCACCGATGACCAACAACGCGGAATGGTCCGGCTCCGCGCGCCTGATCCACGGCGACAATGTGAGCCTCTACTACACGGCGCTGTCGTTCAACCGCTCGGCGCCAGGCGGCTCGGACATCACGCCGCCAATCGCGATCATTTCGCGCGCGGACGGACACATTCACGCAGACGACACGCACGTCTGGTTCACGGGCTTCGACGACCACGAGGCCCTGCTTCAGCCCGATGGGGCGATGTATCAGACGGGTCAGCAGAACGACTACTACTCGTTCCGCGATCCGTTCGTCTTCACCGATCCCGCGCATCCGGGCAAGACCTACATGGTGTTCGAAGGCAACACGGGCGGCCCCCGCGGCGCCCGGACGTGTACCGACGCGGACCTCGGCTATGCAGCCAATGATCCGTACAAGGAGGACCTCAATACGGTGATGAACTCGGGCGCGGTGTACCAGAAGGCGAACGTCGGCCTTGCCATCGCGACCAACCCACAGCTCACCCAGTGGAAATTCCTGCCGCCGCTGTTGTCCGCGAACTGCGTGGACGATCAGACGGAACGCCCGCAGATCTACATGAAGGACGGCAAGTACTACCTCTTCACAATCAGCCACCGCGCGACGATGGCCGCTGGTGTAGACGGGCCGGACGGCGTGTACGGCTTTGTGGGCAACGGCATACGCAGCGACTTCCTGCCCTTGAATGGCGGCAGCGGTCTCGCGCTCGGCAACCCGACCGACTTCGACGCGCCAGTCGGCGCGCCTTACGCGGAAGATCCGAACCAGAATCCGCGCGCGTTCCAGTCTTATTCGCACTACGTCATGCCGGGTGGCCTCGTCGAGTCGTTCATCGACGCCATCGGTTCGCGACGCGGCGGCACCCTGGCGCCGACGGTGAAGATCCGGATCGACGGCGCGTCCACGACCGTGGATCGCACCTATGGCAACGGTGGGCTCGGCGGCTACGGCGATATCCCAGCGACCACGGCCGCGCCAGGCAACGGCCAGGGCCGGTGATCACGGCGCCTCCGGCGGTTTGCGCTTCGGCGCCGCAGCCGGCTGCGGTAATTCCGGCGGATAAGCGGCGCTGACACGGCGAGAGCAGGCAGAAGTGGTCTGCCCTCGCCCAGTCGCAACCGCATCCACCGAATAAACGATGCAACGATGAACCGCTGGATTCCCAACCTGTCTGCCCACCGCGGGCCGGCCTATCTAGCCGTGGCCGACGAAATCGAAACGGCGATCCGTGCTGGACACATCAAGGCGGGCAACAGACTACCCTCGCAACGCCTGCTCGCCGATTTCCTCGGCCTTCATGTGAACACGGTGAACCGCGCGATGCGCGAAACGGCGCGCCGCGGCTTGACGGCCGGCAGCAAACGCAGCGGCACGGTCATTCTCGGGCAACCGGCCTGAGCAGATGATGCTTTCAGCTCGCTGCAAGGAGAAAACAACTCATGCATGACTCGCGACGCCCCTTCCGCCACTCGCGCCTTCTGTCGTCGCTGCTGTGCGCCGCGCTGACGGTTTCAATTACAGAGAACGCTGCGTCGTACCCATTGCCGGCCGCAGGCGATTCAGGTACGCCGCAATGGCGCTCCGCGCTTCACTACACGCCCCAGCGCAACTGGATGAACGATCCCAACGGCCTGGTCTACGACAAGGGCGTCTATCACCTGTTCTATCAGTACAACCCGAATGCAAATGTCTGGGGGGACATGTCGTGGGGACATGCCACCAGCCGCGATCTCCTCCACTGGACCGAGCAACCGGTCGCGATGCGCGCGAATCAGACCGAGGAGATTTTTTCCGGCTCAATCGTCGTCGACACGCACAACACCGCCGGATTGGGACCCGCGAATTCATCGCCACTCGTGGCGCTTTATACGAGCGCGTACAAGGCTGGATCTGGACATCCGCGGGGCACCCAGGCTCAGTCGCTCGCGTACAGTCTGGATGATGGCCAGACATGGCAGCAGTACTCTCGCAATCCGGTGCTGACGCTCAACCCGGAATCGAATAACTTTCGCGATCCTAAGGTTTCGTGGTACGAGCCGGGTGGGTACTGGTTGATGACTACCGTCGTCGCCGACGCGCAAGTGGTCAAAATGTACCGGTCGGACAACCTCATTAACTGGACGTTCCTGAGCGACTTCACGCTTCCGGACATTCCTCATCAAGGGTCATTGTGGGAGATGCCCGATCTCTTCCCGCTTCCTCTCGATGGAGACAGTCACAATCAGAAGTGGGTCATGATCGTCAACGTCAACCCATGGTCGATTGCCGGTGGGTCCGGCGCGATGTATTTCGTCGGCAGTTTCGACGGCAGGACGTTCACGCCGGAGCACGTGCCGCCGGCCGGCTCCGATCCTTCACGATATCAATGGCTCGACCACGGCGCGGACTATTACGCGGCGGGAACCTTCGCCGGCGCGCCGGGCGGCAAAGCCATCACAATCGGCTGGATGAGCAACTGGGACTACGCGGCCCGCATACCGACCGCTCCGTGGAAGGGTGCGATGGCGCTTCCCCGCGTGCTGTCGCTGACGACGGTCGACGGCATGCCGCGACTGACGTTCGAGCCGGTGGAGCAATACGCGTCCCTCGTACGCGAAGGTTCCACGACGCGCATAAAGGAGCGCACGGTTTCGTCCAGCACACAGGAACTCGCGCCGTCCACGCGAGGCACCGTGCAAAACGTCGACCTGACAATCACGCCGCGTTCCGCACAGCGTGCCGGCCTCATCGTGCGAGGTTCGGCGAATGGCGCTGCTGGCACCCGCATCTTCTACGACACCAGTAGCCAGACGCTGACGCTCGACCGTTCGAGCTCCGGCGAAACCGGTTTCTCGGATGCGTTCAGCAAACAGCACATCGTCAATCTGCCACTGGAGAACGGGAAGTTGCGCCTCACTATTGTGGCCGACAGGAACTCGGTGGAAGTGTTTGCGGGTGGCGGCGAAATCGTCGTGACGGATCTGATCTTCCCTGCACTCGACGACGATCGCCTGTCCCTTTTCGCCGACAACGGCACGGCGACATTCAGCGATATATCCATTACCGACCTTCCCGATCCGCGCAGCACCCTGCATGCGCGCTAGCAGACGTTCTTCTTGCGAGGTTTAGCCGGTTTCGGCCCAAACTCAGCTTGATGCGGAGTGCCAGCGAAGAATTCTGGAGGGAGGATGGCCTCTCCGGTGAAACACCACCGATAGGTCACCCATACGGCAGCGCTCAAGAAAACAGTTTTGGTGACTCAAATGCCGTTTGGCGCCGACGTCGCGAAGGCGTGGATCGGCTGGTTCGTGCGGGAGCTTTCTTGCCAACCGAAGCGAGGCGCTCATTGAGACCCCTTCGAGCAGTGCCTGGCACAAGTCGGACCGTGTCGTTGACGCTCGCCGCGTTACCGGAGATGGCGCAAAGCAGCGTCACGCTGCACGGTATCGTCGGCACCGGCATCGGTTATCAGAGCAGTACGACGACGCTCGGCTCGACCACGGGCGGGCGGCAGTAAGCGTCGTACCGCCAGTTGCTCGCACCGCACAGCCCGACGATCTGGCTTCCGGCAATGCGCCCATGCTGGGCGCACACGAAAAAGGCCTTATGGACATGCATCCATAAGGCCTTGATTTCTTTGGTTGGGGCGAGAGGATTTGAACCTCCTCCCACCTGCACCCCACGAAAGGAATAAATCGTCCCAAGCTGTAGAGCCTGCCCGGAGTCGAGGCGCTCGGCACTATTCGCCACGGAACAGCATTCCGGAGGGCTCGGTAATTTTGCGTATACACATGCGTAAATCTAACGCAGATCTTGAAATTTTTTATTTCACAATCAAGTACTTAAACATAAAATTCGAGTCCTCTCGTGGCACCGACTGACGTCAAAGACATCAGTCCAGAGCAGGCCCTACGGCAGGGGTTCTACAAAGCTTTTCCCCGCAGTGAAATTCACAGTCTTCGCAAGGAACCTGGCTTTCAACTCCGACGGAAGACACTTACGTTGCCCTGCGTTGGTTCTAGCGTAGGCTTCTCCCAACATTCCCACTGAATAAGGCGCAACACAATCGTTTAAGAATTGTTAGATCGGTTGGTTGAAATTAAAAGACTGGCGGATTGGCGGCGAACCTGGCGCTTTTGGGGGTGCGTCGCGCCGCCGTCAGAATCTCCGCGGCAGGCGCGGCCCACACTTTTCACCTGCCGCTTTCAATCTCCGGCATCGGTGCGAATAGCGCGTCGAGGTCGTCGTCGGAGAACTTGGCGGCGCCGGCGGCGTCTTCGGAGAGAATACTGTCGGCGAGTCCCGCCTTCTGCTCCTGCAACTCCACGATCTTTTCTTCGATGCTGCCCGCGGCAATCAGCTTGTAGACGAATACGGGCTTATCCTGCCCCAGCCGATGGGCGCGGTCGGTCGCCTGATTCTCGGCGGCGGGATTCCACCACGGGTCGTAATGAATCACGGTATCCGCAGCGGTCAGGTTCAGACCCACGCCACCCGCCTTCAGGCTGATCAGGAACAACGGCACGTCACCTTGCTGGAAGCGCTCGACCGGCGTGATGCGGTCCGTCGTGTCGCCAGTCAGAATGACGTAGGGAATCGCGGCTTCCTCGAGCGCGTCGGCAATCAGCGCCAGCATGCCCGTGAACTGCGAGAACAGCAGCACGCGGCGTCCTTCCTCGATCAATTCAGGCAGCATCGAGAGGAGCAAATCTAGCTTGGCCGAACGCGTGACACGTGCGCCCTTTTCGACCCTTTCCGCTTTTTCCACTTTGCTGCGCTTCCCGCCCGGTTCGCCTGGTTCGCCTGGCGCCTCGTCAACCCTGATTTTCCGCACGAGACGCGGATCGCAGCAAACCTGGCGCAGCTTCAGCAACGCATCGAGCACGATAATGTGACTGCGCGCGAGGCCCTGCGCGCTGACCGCCGCGCGCACCCGCTCCTGCATTGCCGTACGCACCGTTTCATATAGATCACGCTGCGCGCCTTCGAGATCGACTGAACAGACGATGGTGGTCTTGGCCGGCAACTCCTTCGCGACCTCGTCCTTACGACGGCGCAGCATGAACGGCCGGATGCGGCGCGCCAGCAGCGCGCGGCGCACGCCGTCACCGTTCTTTTCGATCGGATTGCGCCAGCGTTTGGTGAAGTCTTTCTGGCTGCCGAGAAAGCCCGGCAACAGAAAATCGAACTGCGACCACAGTTCGCCGAGGTGATTCTCCAACGGCGTCCCCGTCAAACACAGCCGATGCCGCGCGCGCAATCCGCGAATCGCCTGCGCGGCTTTGGTGCTGGCATTCTTCACGTACTGCGCCTCGTCGAGGATCAGCAGGTGATAGTCATGCTCGGCGAGCACCTTCTGATCGCGCCACAGCAGCGCGTAAGTCGTAAGAATCAGGTCGTGCTCGCCGATCTGCTCGAAACGCTCCTTGCGCTGCGGGCCGTTCAATATCAGCACTTTCAGGTCGGGCGCGAAGCGGCGCGCTTCCTCGCGCCAGTTGTGCACGAGCGTGGTCGGCACGACGATCAGTGCGGGACGGTCGAGCCGTCCGGCTTCCTTCTCCGCCAGGATATGCGCGAGCGTCTGCACGGTCTTGCCGAGACCCATGTCGTCGGCGAGCACGCCGGCCAGATCGTGTTCGCGCAGGAACTGCATCCAGTTCAGGCCCTGCTGCTGATACGCGCGCAGTTCCGCCTTCAAACCACGCGGTACCGGCACCTCGTGCAAGCCCGGGCCGGCCTGCAGACGCTGCGCCAGTTGGCGAATCGAATCGTCGCCCTGGAATTGCCAGCGGCCCGTGCTGTTCAATGCTTCGAGGCGGCCCGCATCGACGGAGGGCACCCGCAGCGGCGCGCCGTCGGCCAACGTGCCGCCCAGTGCGTCGAACAGATCGACCAGCACGCGCACCACCGGCTTCAGCCGGTCGGCGCGCAAACGCAGGCGTTTGTTTTCTTCGGTCTTCAACTCGATCGGTTCGTCGTCGGCGATGGCTTCAAGCGCGCCGCCGAGCCAGCGCCGGTCGCGCCGGAACAGATCGGCGAGCAGCGGCTCGAGCCGCACATTGCGCTCGCCGATGCGGATGCCCATCTCCAGATCGAACCAGCCGTCGCCCGCCTGCTGCGCGGTGCCGTCGATCGCGTCGATCTCGATGATGTTGTAGCGGAACTCCGGCGCCATCGTCACGCGCCAGCCTTTGCTCACGAGGTCCGGCACAGCGTCGTTGACAAAGGCGGACCAGGATTCGGCATCGGGCAGACCGAGCATTGTGTCCGGCAAAAGCCGCGATGCGTACACGCGACTGGTCGGCACTTTCTGCAGCCCGGTCTTGCGCAGTTCGAGCAAGCGCTTCTTTTCGGCTTCGTAGCGTCGGCGGATATGGATGACGTCGCCGCCCGGCATGGGCACGAGGGTGACGCTGCTATCGACATTGATGCTGACGCCGTCGTAATCGAAGCTGACACCGGCCAGTTCAACGGCCTCTGACTTGCGCTGCCCCGCCTTGGCCGTTGATGGCAGCGCGTGGCTGTTGAGCGTGAGCACCGGCACGGGATCGACGTCGATCACGCGGATCGCGGAGGCGTCGTGCGTGGGCGGCAGCGGCAAATCGGGCGCGATCTCACGCAACACCGAGGCGACGAGCGGCGCTTCGGCGAGCGAGATCGGCGGCATGGCGAGGTAATCGGGCAACTGCTGGAACGGCAGCGACGATTCGACAATGCCCGCTTCATTGGCGACGCCGTCCACGTACCAGATCGGCTCGGTGGGCAGCACCATGGTGGCGTGCGGTTCGGTGCACAGGACAGGCCGCAGGCGTTCGTCCGCCAGCGGCTCCCATTCGATCCGCCCGGGCCGGTCGGCGCCGCGCGACAGCGGCGTCGGCCCCTCGTGACCCGGCGCCGGTTTGAGCTCGAAGAACAGGCGCCCCGTGGCGATCAGCTTTTGCAGCATCTCCGCGCCGCTGGTGCCGCGCAGAATGAACTGGCCGAAATCCTCGCGCGAGCGGCCCAGCCAAAGCCCGCGCAGGATCGACAGGTCTTCGTCGGAGACAAACCTGGGTTGCTTGAGTAAGGCGGCTTCCACATTGCCCCAAGGCTCGTCGACTTCGACAATCGTGCCGTCCGGATTGCAGTGCGCCCGGTACAACACGACTTCGTGGCGCATGTGGAACTTGGACCAGTTCAGCAGGTAGGCCAGCGTTTGGGTACGTGCGGCGGCCGCCTTCTGGGCAACCGCATCGGCGGCTTCGGCTCGCGCGCGAAAACGCTCGAGCCAACTGACCAGTTCGGGGCGCACGCCAGATGGCGGCTGCATCGCTGTTCCGGACGACGCCTGCGGATAACCGGCGGACGAGCGCTCATCGGCGTCGATGTCACTGTCGACGTTGGTGATGTGGTCCATCTCGTCGTGATACTCGAGCTCGGCGAGCAGCAGCGCGGCGACATGCTTGCAATTGCGGCCGACCGGGCAACTGCATTCGCTCTGCGCCCAAGGTCTGCCGCCATCGGTACGAAACCGCACCCGCGTGTGATAGGGCAGCACTCGTGAGCCCTGCACGTAGCCGCTGAGCTTGGCGCCGTCCCATTTCACGTTCGTGACGGCGCCGACTGAGCGCGCCTTGGCGACGGTGTGGTCACCCAGCCATTCCGTAATCCGTTCCCGATCGAAGAAAACTGACGACATCAGGGTCCATTCCTTTTCAAGCCGGCGGGGGCAACTGTGCGCGGACGCAGAAGTGGCGCGGCGGCGATGAATGGCGACTGCCCGCACAGTTTCAGCCCGGCATAGATTGCCCGTGGTAACCGGCCATTTTACGCGTCGGACGAAATTAGCTGTGGAGACGGCTTTCAATGCAGTGCAAGGGACGGATGGCCTGGCTTCGCTCAGAGTGCGGGGTCGCTGGATGCCCCGACGCTCACTTCCAGCCCCGCCGCCGCGAACACCTGAGCGAGCGCAGGCGTTGGCGCCTCATCGGTGACCAGCAGATCGACCGCATCCGCACCGAAAGCATGTACTAGCGCGCTGTGGCCGAATTTCGCGTGATCCGCCGCGACCACGCGCCGCTCGGCCTGAGCAAAGGCAGCGAGCGAAAACGCCACATCGGCGGGCAGTGCGTCCATGAAACGGCCCTGCAGGTCGATCGCGGTGACCGAGACGATTGCGTAGCGCACATGGAACTGGCGCAGGAAGGCAAGCACGCTGTCGCCGACGGCGGCGGAGTCGTCGGCGCGCAGTTCGCCACCCGCAATGAACACGCGGTTGCCGTTGCGCGGCGCCAGCACGCGGGCGACTTCGATGGAATTGGTCACGACCGTGAGGCGCGAGCGCGCGGTGAGCGCTTGAGCAATGTGCAGGCAGGTCGTGCCGCCCTCGAGGATCAGCGAGTCGCCGTCCCGCACGAGTTCGCTGATGCGCGCGCCGATCGCCTGCTTGCCCTCGCGGCTTGCCACCATGCGCCGCTGGAACGGCGGCTCGTCGAGCCGCTCGGGCAGCATGATGCCGCCATGGACCTTGATGAGCAGGCCATCCGCGATCAGCGGCTTGATATTGCGGCGGATGGTCTCGTCGGAAACCTCAAAGCGGCCGGCAAGATCGGTGATCGTGCAGGTGCGCTCGTCGCGGACGAGTCGCAGGATTTCGGCTTGGCGTTGGGTGGAGAACATAGGATCGAGACCGGGAGACGGTGCTCAGTCTAGCAAACACCTCATAGTTCGCCAAGAAATCTCAACGCATTCCCATATAAATCCACAATCGGCACGCTAAAGCCGCACTAAAGCTCAAACTGCCCTTACTTCCGCCAGCAACTCGGGATGCCGATCCAGTACTCTCAACAGTTTGATGAGCGCGAGCGGCGGCCTAGTCTTGCCATTCTCGTACCGCGAAAAAGCATTCACCCCGCCGCCGAAAATTTCCGCCGCCTCTCGCTGGTCCAGTTCAAGCTTCTTGCGGACGGCGGCAATGAAGGCGGGATCCACTTGAGATGCATTCACCTCCTTGTTGAAGGCCAGCATCATTTGACCCGTGCGGGTCGCCTCGTCCATGTCGAGCACCGCCTCGTCGCACGCGGGGCAATAGTCGCCGGTGACGGCCTCGAAGACGGCTGTCTCTCCCTTGTAGACATAGCGCATATTGCGCGTATCGCGCACCAGTTCGGCTGCTCCGCAATTCGGGCATTTCATGCTCACCACTCCTTGAATGACACGACGAGGACGTCATCGACCACCGTCAATTTCAAATAGACCATGCCGGCTTCAGTCATGGCGCAGTAGACGTCCTGCCAGACCCGATGGTCCGCGTACGTGGTCATGCTTTTTCTGAAAGCACGCCGATCAAGGGACATCACCGTTTCGACAATCGCTGCAGGCCCGAAGCCGAGTGCCGCAGCCCCAATCACGGCCGATTTCGTGATTCTGATCTTCCCTGCACGCGCCAAGTCCTGGACATCGGCCAATTTGCAGTGAGGCGTAATTTTTTCCACTCTTGCCTCCGATTGATATTAACCTACTTGGTTATAAAAAGGTAGCGCGGCCGTCTGTTGCCGACGTATCCGCGATCCCCTTTGATCCCACATCAGCCAAATCGATCGTTGTTTTTTGCCAAATTTTGTTGCAATCTACGCGCGTCAATTCAACTTATTTCCACATATGTCCACATCAATCCCCGCCCACGCCCGTGTCGTCATCATCGGAGGCGGCATCATTGGCTGCTCGGTCGCCTATCACCTGACCAAACTGGGCTGGACCGACGTGGTTCTGCTCGAACAGGGTCAGTTGTCGTGTGGCACGACCTGGCACGCGGCCGGCCTCGTCGGCCAACTGCGCGCGCAGGAAAGCATGACCAAACTGATCCGTTACTCGACCGCGCTCTACGCCGAACTCGAAGCCGATACCGGCCTCGCGACCGGCTGGAAGCAATGTGGCTCGCTCTCGGTGGCCCGCACCGCCGAGCGGATGACGCAGCTCAAGCGCACCGCCGCCGTCGCGCGCGCCTACGGCGTGGCGTGCGACGTGATCAGCCCGCAGGAAGCCGGTGAACTCTGGCCGGTGATGCGCACCGACGACCTGCTCGGCGCCGTCTGGTTGCCCGGCGACGGCAAAGCAAATCCCACCGATCTGACCCAGGCCCTCGCCCGCGGCGCCCGCACGCGCGGTGCACGCATTGTCGAGAACACCCGGATCACGGCGATTCACACGCGCTCCGCGCTCGAAGACAAGGCAAACGCCACGACAGGCGCGCGCGAAGTCAGCGGCCTCGCGTGGCGCAACAAGGACGGCGAGGAAGGCACGATCGGCGCGGACATCGTCGTGAATTGCGCGGGCCAATGGGCCAAGGCGGTGGGCCGCCTGTGCGGCGTGACCGTGCCGCTGCACTCGGCCGAGCACTACTACATCGTTACCGAACGCATTGCCGGCGTGCATCCGGACCTGCCGGTGATGCGCGACCCAGACGGCTTCATCTACTTCAAGGAGGAAGTGGGTGGTCTCGTAATGGGCGGCTTCGAACCGAACGCGAAACCGTGGGGCATGAACGGCATCCCGGATAATTTCGAATTCCAGTTGCTGCCCGACGACTGGGATCAGTTCGAAATCCTGATGGAAAATGCGCTGCAGCGTGTGCCCGCACTCGAAACAGCGCAGGTGAAGCAGTTCTACAACGGCCCGGAATCGTTCACGCCGGACAACAACTTCATGCTCGGCGAAGCACCGGAATTGCGGCGCTTTTTCATCGGCGCGGGTTTCAATTCGATGGGGATCGCATCGGCGGGCGGTGCGGGCATGGCGCTCGCCGAATGGATCGTCGCAGGCGAACCGACGATGGACCTGTGGCCGGTCGACATCCGCCGCTTTGCGCGTTTTAACGGCAACGACACCTGGCTGCATGATCGCGTGAAGGAAACGCTCGGCCTGCACTACGCGATGCCGTGGCCAAATCGCGAACTCGACAGCGCGCGGCCGTTCCGCCGCTCGCCGCTGTATTCGCTGCTGCGCGATGGGGGCGCCTGCTTCGGCAGCAAAATGGGCTGGGAGCGCGCCAACTTTTTCGCGCCGACGCCCGCCGAAGCACAGATCGATTACGCGTTCGGCCAGCAGAACTGGCTGCCGTGGAGCGGCGCCGAACATCGCGCGTGTCGCGAAAGCGTCGCGCTATTCGATATGACGTCGTTCTCCAAATTTCTCGTCAAAGGACGTGATGCGGAAAGCGTGCTGCAAGGCATCGTCGCCAACGATGTAGAGGTACCGCCCGGCACCGCGGTCTACACCGGCATGCTCAACGAGCGCGGCACTTACGAATCGGATTTCACGCTCACGCGCCTCGCCGACGATCAATACCTGCTGGTCACCGGCACCGCGCAAACCACACGCGATTTCGACACCATCGAAAAAGCAATTCCGCGCGACAAACACTGCACGCTGGTCGACGTCACCGGCCAATACGCCGTGCTCGCTGTAATGGGCCCGCGCTCACGCGAGTTGCTGCAAAGCGTGTCGAAGGCGGACTGGAGCAATGAGGCATTCGCGTTCGGCCAGAGCCGCGAGGTCGATCTCGGTTACGCGACGCTGCGCGCCACCCGCCTCACCTACGTCGGCGAACTCGGTTGGGAACTGTACGTGCCGGTCGAGTTCGCGGTCAGCGTGTACGAAGCGTTGCGACAGGCAGGCAAGGCCTTCGGTCTCGTCAACGCGGGCTACTACGCGATCGACTCTTTGCGCATCGAGAAAGGCTACCGCGCGTGGGGTCGCGAACTGACGCCGGATACGAATCCGTTCGAGGCGGGTCTGTCATTTGCCTGCAAGCTCGATAAGGACATCCCGTTCCGCGGCCGCGACGCGTTGTTGAAATTGCGCGCCGAGCCGCTGCGCCGCCGCATGGTGGTGCTCACCGCCGACGGCGCCGCCGATCGCATGCTGTGGGGCGGCGAAGCCATTCTGCGTGACGGCAAGCCGGTCGGCTTCGTCAGTTCGGCGGCGTTCGGGCACACGCTCGGCTGTCCGGTGGCGATGGGCTATATCAACAATCCGGACGGCGTCGCCGATGCTGCGTATCTGAACAGCGGTCAATACATGATCGACGTCGCCGGCGATCTGCTGCCGGCGACCGTGCATCTGAAGGCGCCTTATGATCCGCGCTCGGAACGGGTGAAGGGCTAACGCCCGCCGCGCGCCATACTTGAAAACACCCCGTCGCGGCGGATCAAACCATGAAACAACGCCGCCGCGAGATGCAACAGCACCGTGGCGAACAGCGCGAATGCGAGCCATGTATGCAATGCACGCAGTAGCGCGAACAACTCCGTGTTATGCGGCGCGATCGGCGGTAAATGCAGGGGGCCGCATAGCGTGATCGGATATCCCGCCGCGGATAGCATCGCCCAACCGATCAACGGCATCGCCGCCATCAGCGCGTAGAGGATCAGATGCGACAGCCTCGCGACGGTACGCTGCGGCGCGGGCATGTCCGCCGGCAACGGCGGACTGCCGCGCCGGATACGCACGCTCACGCGCAGTATCACCAACAGCAGCAGCGCTATCCCAAGCGGCTTGTGAATCGCGATCAGCGTGGTATGCGCCCGCGACACCGTCGCGACCATTCCCACGCCGATAAACAGCATCGCGATGATCAACGGCGCCATCGTCCAATGCAGGAGTCGCGCGAGCGGACTGAAATGGGTACGCGTCTGTGTCATGAACGCTCTCCGTTCGACTTCGTTTGATGAACCTCGGGATGCAACGATTCTTCGCGCGTGCGGCGCTTATACGACAGCGCGTACGCAGCCGAGCGCGCGGCGAGCAACGGATCGTTGGAAGGCCGGATACCGGCCGGCAAGATGGTCGGATCAAAATTGACATCGCGACAGGCACCGTCCTCCTGCGACGTCGTGTGATCGATCACCAGCGTGCCGGCATCGATATGCTGACGATCGTCGGGCCATTGCATCGTCGCGTCGTCGATGGGATCGCCGGGCTGCGCGACCGTCAGGATCAGATGCCAGCGCAACGGTCCATTTTGCAGACGCTGATCGAGGTCGGCTTCGAGGAAATTCTTCTCTTCCTTTTGTGCATCGGTGATCGGCGCATACGGCGTTTCAGGCACCATCGCCCAACGCACGGCGCGAGTATTGCCCGCGCTGTCGGTAAACCGGAAAGCGTTGATGCTGTAGTACGCGGCATTCGCCAGACTCGACGATGGCGGATGGGCTTTCACCCATGCCTGAAACGGTTTGATCTCAGGATTCGCGGCATAAAACGCCTTCAGCTTTGCAGGGTCCGGTTTGCCGGTCGCGGCATCGGGTTTCGCCGCGACCAGTTGCTGATAGAACTGCTCGGGCGTATGAACCGCGAATACAGGTGTCGAGTTCATTCCGGTGCGCCACTGCTCACCGTTCTGCAACTGGAACAGCAAGGCCATGCTACGTACCGGTGAACTCGTATCGGGCGCGGACGGATTGCCGCCGGGAACCGCGAAACGGCCGATGACCGGCGTGCGGCCCGGCGCGAATACTGCGGCATGTGAAAGAACCGAACCGGCGCCGCTACTGTCGAAATACCCCGCCACACACAAGCCCTTTGCATGGTTGCGGCGATAGCCGGGATGGGCCTGGCCGGCTACCACTTCGAAGGTATTGATGAAACGTGGCGCGGTGAGCCGCGCAGGTGTCAGCCAGCCTGCCGTATAGGCGAAGCCTCCGGCAAGAACCGCGACGACCGCGCCGATCGCGGCGAGCCGGCATGGCACGCATCGAGGCGCAGCGTTGGGAACGGATGGTTTTGTCACGACGACTCCTTGACTCTCGGATAGATGCACTCATCGGCAAACACCGAGTTCGGCGATCTATTCCATTCGACATCCGGCGCGTCCATTCCGTGTGCGCGCCGGCTATCGATACCGTCAATTGACGCTGCCTGCCGGCGCGGTGCTGCTCGCGGCATGGCTCGCGGCGGCCGCCTTGGCGGCAAGTGCTTCCTTGTTGTGCGCGACCTGCTGTGCGAAGATGGGGTTCACATCCGGATACGACGTATCAGTGACGTAGTCAAGGCCGTTCTGCTGGGCTTCGATCAATTCCTGGTACACCTGAGCACGTGTCTTGCCTTCTGCAAAAACGCTCGACGAAGCGACGAGAACGGCGAGGGACAATGCGGCAAAAGCAATCTTCTTCATGATGAACTCCAGAGAGTTTTGTGCGTGTTTGCATGAGGGATAACCACGGGTTCGCGGCTTTTATTCCTGCCTTGGCGCTTCGTAAAAAACAAACTTCGAATGTGGAATAAACTCACACCTGCGTGTGTTCGCCACTCGATAGCTGAAATCCGACGAATGCCGAAACCATGACCTCAACCGCCCCTCCCTCCGATTCGCCGCTTTCCGAAGCCGACATTCAGGCCTACGCCGATGGGACGCTGACGCCGGAACGCGCTGCGTTTCTGCAGGACTATCTGGGCAAAGATCCGGCGGAAGCACGCCGCGTGGCGTTCTACGGCAGGCTCAACGCGCAGATGCAGCAGGCCTTCCAAACAACTGACGAACCCGTTTCGACCCGCGCCGAAGGATGGCGCGGCGTACTCGACCGGTTGAAGGCCACAAAGCGCCCGGGCAAAGTGTTGAACGCTCTCGGGGCGCTCGTTCTTACACTGGTCGCCGCGAGCGGCTGGCTGGCCGCCACAGAGGTGTCCCGGCAGGCACTCAACAATGCCGCCGTGATGGCGTTGGCGGAAACCGCCGCCGCACAGTATTCCGCTGCCTCGCCGACGCGAACCGACGTGGCCGCCCCCAACCTCGCGGCGATCGGATTGCGACTGGTGGATCAAAGGGTCCTATCGCTCAGCCCCTTCCAACGCGCCAGCGAATTCATCTATCTGAACGGCGACAACCGCCCCGTCGTGCTGATTTCCACGCTGGCACTGCTGGCGCCGGCCCAGCCGCAGTGGGCGGCCCTGCGTATCGGCGAGATCAGGCTGCTGACCTGGACGGCGCAGCGCCAGCGCTTTGTGGTCGCCGGCGACGCCCGCACCCACGGTCTGATGCGCGCCGCCGACGTGATGACCGTGCGATAGACCCTCTCCAGGTTTTTGCAACGCTGCAAAAACAACGGAATAAAATGCACCCACGCGTGTTTGCAGTTCGAATGCGCGTGGTGGTTCAATCGACGGCCGCCCACCCGGCGCCCCACGAGAAGCCCACGATTGGGATTGAAAATGGATGTCCGTGACGAGCTGATTGAGCATGTGCCGCGCTTGCGGCGCTATGCGCGAGCGCTGATCAACAATCGCGATCTCGCCGACGACCTGGTGCAGGACACGCTCGAACGCGCGCTCGGCCGGACCGGCATGTTCCAGCCCGGCACCGACCTGCGTGCGTGGCTGTTCACGATCATGCATAACGTGTTCGCCAATCAGGCGCGCAAGGCGTCGGCGCGTGCAGTCCACGTGGCGGTCGACGACGACAGCGTCCACGAAAGCGAATTTGCCGTGCCGTCCGATCAGACCCGTTCGCTGGAAATGCGCGACCTCGACTACGCATTGCAGCGTCTGCCCATGGAGCAGCGCGAAGTGGTGCTGCTGGTCGGTCTCGAGGAAATGAGCTATGCCGATGTGGCCCTCGCGCTGAACATTCCGATCGGCACGGTCATGTCGCGCCTTTCACGCGGACGCGAGCGGCTTCGGGCATTGATGGCGGGCACGCAGCCCGGTGCAAAATTACAGGTGGTGCGATGAGCGACCAACACACTCCGATCGGCGAACAAGAGCTGCACGCCTATGTGGACGGCACGCTGTCCGACGAACGACGCATCGAGGTGGAGCGCGCGCTCGAACAGAACCCCGAGTTGGCCACACGCGTCAGCGATTATTTCTCGCTGAACAACATGTTTCATGAACGCTATGACCGCGTGCTGAGCGAGCCCGTGCCCAAACGTCTGCAAACGCCTCTGGCCAGTAGGCGCCGCTGGCGCATAGCCGCCAACTGGCCGCAGTTCGCCGGGATGGCGGCAGCGCTGGTGCTGGGCGTAGGCATCGGCGTCGGCACGCATATGGGACAGGACGTCGTGGCGCCGGTCACCGACCACTCCGACACGCGCCCGGTCAGTGCGGACAGTTCGGAAATGTTTGCGCGGCAAGCCGCGGTGGCGCATGTGGTCTATATGCCCGCCGTCGACCGTCCAGCCGAAATGACGGCGGATCACGAACAGGATTTCGTGCAGTGGCTGTCCAACCGGCTCGGCACCAATGTGCATCCGCCGATGCTTTCGAAGAGCGGTTTCAATCTTTCGGGCGGGCGTCTGTTGCCAGGCGCCGATGGGCCGACCGCGCAGTTCATGTATCGCGGGCCGAACGGCGAACGCGTGACACTGTGCATTTCGCATCGTCAGGTGAACTCGAATACCACCGCGTTCAAGCTGTATCAGGACGGGCCGGTGAACGTGTTCTACTGGGTCGACGGCGACTTTGGCTATGCCGTGTCAGGCGGGATCGATCGCAAGGTGCTGTTGCAACTGTCGCATGACGTGTACTCGCAATTGACGGGCGCCGCGCCGGGTTGAGATGCCGTGTCAGGTCGCGATAGCGGGTTCAGTTTGTCGCACTGCTGCCGCGATCGAGCGACGCCGCGCGCATCGCGTCGCTCGGATTGGTGAAGAACTGCTGGCGCAACTGCGCAATCTGCGCGTCGCGTTGCTGAGGTGGCAAACCCTGTTTGTCGATCTGCGCGCGCTGGCTTGAATAGTCCGCATAGCGGGCTTGCCAGGCGTCGTCAGCCTGCTGCATCTGCACGACGCGTTGCGCCGCTTCAGGTCCAAGTGTCTGCGTAATCCGTGCGCGCATCGTATCGAGCGAGCCGCCCTGCTTCTGCGCCTGACTGATCGCGTCGAGTGCGGCCTGCTGCGGGCGTGCCCGTTCGTGGGCCGCGCGTGTTTCCGGCGGCAGTGCCGCGTCTAGTGCGGCGAGACGCGCCGCTTTTTCCGCGGCGCTCATCGCGCCATCTGACGCGATGCGCAGACGCGCCACATCCGTATGTTGCTGCTGCGATTCGGCGCCGAAGAACGGCTCGCTCCATTCGCCCATCAAGCGGGTGCCTAAGGCATCGCGCTGGTCGAGCGAGAGCTGCAGCGCGTCGAGGTCCAGCTTTGCGCCGCTCTGGCTTTGGATTGGCGAGGTTTGTGGCAACTGGTCGAGCGCCGTGCGATAAGCGTTGTAGCGCTGCCAGACAGTCACCGCTTCTTCGGCGGCCGGCGTGCCGTCGAGTTGCGCGGCGATCTGCCGACGCACCAATGCATCGAGCGTCGCGGGAGAGATTTCGTTTTGCGCCGTCAGGAAGTAGTCGAAGAAATCGCGGACCGCACGCGTGTGCGCGAGGTGGCCGCGGCCATCGGTTGGCAGATGAGGTGGCGACGAACCGTCGAGCGAAGCGGGCAATGCGCCGGCCGCCGACGTGCCGGCGGCCATGTCCTTGCCCGAAGCGAGCGCGGGTTTCGCAGAACTCGCCGCATTCACCGCATGCAGCGCGGATGCATGATGCGCGGACGGCGGGCGGTTCAGCCACAAGGCCGCACCCGCCGACACCGCACCCACCGCCACGAAAACCAGCCACTGACTCCGCGCGCTGCCCCGCTGCCTCTCCAATCGCCGCATCCGTTCACACGCCTTGCGTCTTCAGGCGGTTCGCCTGCATGCGAATCACTGCCACCGGATCCGCCGCATTCGCGCCGCGCACGCCGAGCAACTGGTTGATCTCGTCGAGATGGTTCCACTTGTAGCTCGTGCCAAGCACCTTGCCGTAGAGCGCGCTGCACACCGAGACGAGTCCGTCGTTCTGCCCCGACTGGCGGCTCAGCATGATCGCGCCGGTGCCGTACAAAACGAGTGTCGACGGATCAAGGAGGTTGGCGGAATCGATTGGGGCGGCGCTGGTGTCGGTGGCGCCAGGGATGCCCAGCACGGAGGTCGGCTGAATCGCAGTGCCCGCCCACGAGTACAGCAGATGCGTGTTGCCGTTGACGGTCTCAGTCGCGGCGCCCGTTTGGCACGAGCCGGGTGCACCGAGGCCAGCGCTCGGATAGCGCAAGTTGTAGGCCGCGGCGTTAGCCGTGGTCAGCGTTTGCAGCGCGGCTACCGCATTCTGATTCGTGTTGTTATTACTACTCGTCAGGATGCCGAATATATTCGCAAACGCGCCGATGATCGATGTCGAAAGACCGGTCGGATCTTTTTGCAACGCGTCCTGCACGAAATCGGCGAACTCCGAGCCGCGATGCGGCGTCCCAATCGTGGTGACCGAAGCGACGAGTTCCGGCGCTACCGCAGCGACATAGCGCGAGGTCAAGCCACCCTGGCTGTGGCCGATCAGATTCACCTTCTGTGCGCCGGTCGCGGCCAGGACCTGTTTCACGTAGGCGAGTAATTGTTCGCCGCGCCCGTTCGGACCGTCATCGGTCTGAAAGCCCGACAGGTTCGCCACATACACGCTTGCGCCGTGCTGCTGGAGGTCGGACTGAATGCCGTACCAGTAGTCGAGTACGCCGAGATATTTGTCGGTCCCGGTGAGGCCATGGACGAGGATGATCGGATAGCGGGTTGCCGCATAATCGTCGGCGCTGGTGGTCGACGTCGCGGCGATTGCGCGATCGATGGCAACCGGTGTGGCGATTGTGAGAAGCACAGCGAGCGGCGCATTGGCGACAGCGGCCGCAATCGCCCAGGCGACGATGCGAGAACCCTTCGATTTCGACATGTGACGGCCTCCGGTTGCGAAGTCCGCGTATTTAGCTATACAAATCGATCGAGGGCAATAGAGCGGGAACTCCAAACTGCTTATGCTGCAGTGCGTTTCTAAGGTCTATCGCAGTGTGGCGATGCGACGGGCATTGACGGCATCGAGGTCGACAATGCTGCCTGGATTCGCGCTTGACTTGACCAACTCCCGCGGCGTCACCCCTAACAACCGCCCCATCCAATGCGCCATATGACTCTGATGCGCAAAGCCCGTCTCCAGCGCGATCTGACTCGCGCTCAACCTGCCTTGAAGCAATAGCGCCCTCGCCCGCTCCACTCGCCGTTGCACCACATACTGATGCACCGGCATACCGAGCGTTTCGCGAAACAGCACCTTGAAATGCGGGACACTCAATTCAGCATGCACCGCCAGTTCGCCAAGCGTGAGGCGTTGATCGAGGTGCGCTTCGATAAACTCGATCACGCGAGCGGCAGTCTTCGGCGCAAGCGTGCGACGTTTGTTCTCGAGTTTGTCGAGCACCGGCGCGCTGCCGATCAGCCGTACCACCATCGCGGTACACAGGCTTTCGGCGAAGAGCGGATCGGACGCATCGTCCGCTTCGAGTTCCGCGCGTAGCGCCCAGGCCAGATGCTGAAAACGTGGGTCGCGCATCTGGAACTGCGGACGAAGCCGCGCTTCGCTCGTCTTCAATTCCAGTTGCTCGACGGTCCTCTGTGCGAAGTCTTCGCCGATCCACACACTGAAAATCGTGCAGGCGGCTTCATCGGTCCACTGTCCGTCGACGCCAGCGGGAATCACATCCGCATCGCCATGCGCCTGAATCCGCGAAAAGCGGCGCTCATTGCACATGCAACGCGCCTTGACCGGCGCGCCGACATGCACACCCACGCGATGATGCTTGAGCGCCGGAATCCGGTGCAGCCCGGCCGACACGTTGACCAGTTCCGCGCCGAAGCCCTGCCAGCCGAGCGTCTTGCTCGAGAGCAGCGCGATGCGGGAGCCACTGTGCGGCTGCGGTATCGGTGTCACGGCGTTCATTGCTTTTCCTCGTGGATGGCGGCAAACGTGTGTGCATTGTGCTGCGTTTTTCGCTCCTTCGCTTGGCTCGCACCGCCTCAACACACGTGCTGCGCCGCCACAAAGAAAAACAATCATCCGAATCTGCGCACGACGATCCGTGCCCGCGCGTTTCTCCGTCCCCGTATCCCTAAGATGGCCGCATACCGACCCAGGAAGGAGCTCAACGTGTTCGTGATCTTTGGAGCAGCAGGCAATGTTGGCAGAGTGAGCGCGGCGGCGTTGCGCCGGGCGGGCCGCGAAGTGCGCGCGGTCGTGCGCCAAGCCGAGCAAGGCGACGTGTTAGCGGAAATCGGCTGTGAAATCGCCATCGCCGATCTGCTCGACCCAGCTTCGGTAGCACGCGCTATCGAGGGAGCGTACGCGGTGCAGATACTGTGCCCAGTGCCACACGCAGACGCCGATCCCGCAACCACGATGCGGCGCATGATCGACGTGAGCGCGGGCGCATTACGCGCCAACCCGCCGCAACGCGTGCTCGCGCTGTCCGACTACGGCGCGGAACACGCGAGCGGCACCGGCATCACGACGCTGTTTCACACCCTCGAAACGCAACTCGCGCCCGTTGCCTCACAGTTGACGTTTCTGCGTGCAGCGGAACACATGCACAACTGGGGTCGCGTGCTGCCAATCGCGCTCGCGAGAGGCGTGCTGCCGAGTCTGCATCATCCATTGAGCAAGCTGTATCCGACGGTCGCCGCACAGGATGTCGGGCTGCTGGCCGCCGAACTATTGCTCGACGACAGACCGGCGAAGGTGTCACCACGGGTGGTGAGCCTCGAAGGTGAAGCGCGTGTCAGCGCGTTAGACGTCGCGCGTACGCTCGGTGCATTGGCGCACCGCCAGATCACGGCCTACGAAGTGCCACGCGGCGAATGGGCCGCCATGCTCCATGGCGCGGGACTCGGTGAGAACCACGCGCGTCTCATCACGGATCTATACGACGCGCACAACGCGGGCCGCATCGACGTCGAAACGGAGATCAGCGAGCGGCGCTTCGGCGCGACTGCGCTAGCGGATGTGTTTGCGTCGATCCTGGCGCGTGTCGCTGCAACTTCAACTGCAACTGCGACGGCTCGCTAAACCGCACTCGCGATAGGAGAAACGACATGCATACTTGCCCTTTGCTGCGCGCATCGATGGAAGCTCGGAAAAGCGCGACGCATCACATCCCGCAACCACGCGGAACGACGAACACCCGCTACTGGACGGCCATCTCAGCAGGTCTTGCGGGACTCATCGGTTGGCGAGCGCTTCGGGACATGCTCAACGCGATTCCCGATAGCAACGACGACTTTGGTTTGTTCTGATTCGACGCGGCTCGAATCGAATCGAATCGAATCAATTCGGCTCCACTCGCGGTTCGATAAGCCGTAGACACGCCGCAGATGGGTCATCACCATGTCAAAGTCCGCACTAAATTGACAAAACCGACGCCACGACACCGGCCGCCGTTTGCAAACGGTGGCCGGTGCGCACGCGTCAATTATTCGTTCTCGTCGAAGTAGTGCCCAAACTTCAACTGTTTGGTGCGGATATAGCGCTCGTTTTCCTCGCGCATCGGAATCGCCAGCGCGACGCGCTCGCACACCGGAATGCCATGCTTTGACAGCGTGTCGAATTTTTCCGGATTGTTGCTCATCAGGCGAACCGAGGTGACCTTGAGCGTGCGCAGAATGCCTGCCGCGGAGTCGTATTCGCGCGAGTCATCGGGTAAGCCGAGATCGAGATTGGCCTCGACGGTGTCGCGGCCCTGCTCCTGCAACGCATACGCGCGAATCTTGTTCGACAGGCCAATGCCGCGCCCCTCGTGGCCGCGCAGATACAGCAGCACGCCGCAGCCTTCAGCCGCGATATAGCGCAGCGCCAGATCGAGTTGTTCGCCGCAATCGCAGCGGTACGAGCCGAGCACGTCGCCCGTCAGGCACTCGGAGTGCAGGCGCGTCAACACGGACGACTGGTTTGCGACGTCGCCCATCACGAGCGCGAGATGTTCGGCGCCGCTTTCGGCCACGCGAAACACGTAGGAGGTAAACGTGCCGTAGCGCGTGGGGAGCGTGGCGGTAGCGTCGAGGACGACGCACTCGCCGCTGGGTGCGCCGTCTGTTGCTTGCGACGGATCGTGAGACGTGAGCATGGCGTTGGACAATGGTGCTGACATGAACCCGCAATATTGGGATGCGGTATGGACCGGCAGTTTACCGCTAATCGGCACACCGCGCCCGGATGCCCGCGTGCCGCGTACGAAACCGACGCGCATCACATGGCTACCTGAGTTGAACGCACCGCGCGCCACAGGTATTCCCGAGGTCCGTCCGCCGCACACCGCGCCTATACTGGAATGGCCTGTCCCTCACGCCAGCGCGCCGCATCGGCGTGCTGCACTGCGAAACGGAGTCGCTCCATGACAAGCGTTGCACAGCTTCTTAAAACCAAACCGAACAACACCACCGTCTTCACGGTCGGGGCCGACGATTCTGTCTACGAGGCGATCAAGCTGATGGCTGAAAAAGGCATCGGCGCACTGGTCGTAACGGACGGCGACAGCATCGCCGGGATCGTTACGGAGCGGGACTATGCGCGGAAGGTCGTCCTGCTGGACCGTTCATCGAAGGCTACGCCGGTGCGCGACATCATGAGCAAAGCCGTGCGCTTCGTCCGCCCCGACCAGACCACCGACGACTGCATGGCCCTGATGACCGAACGGCGCATGCGTCACTTGCCGGTCATCGAAAACGACCGCCTGGTAGGCATGGTATCGATCGGCGACCTGGTGAAGAACATCATCGCCGAGCAGCAATTCACGATTCAGCAACTCGAGTTCTATATCCACGGCGAACGCCCCTGAGGTTCGCGGCCTATCGCAGGTCGCGCCGCACGCCGGGCGTCGCACGCTGCCGAAACGGGGCGCAAAAAAAGCCCAATCCTTGAAAAAGGTTGGGCGAAGCTACCTTGCGGCAGCGGAGGTTCCTGAATTGTGGACTGCGAGAATGCACGCCGCATAAAGCGCGCATGTGCCTCGCCATATCACACTGCTGATTGCTTGCAGAACGCGAAACGTGCGTTGAGCTGGTTCACGCACGCCCCGCTTCGATCAGATCAACTGCCGGCCGGACCAGCCGGGCGCCAAACCTAGTTACCGAAATAAACCGACTTCGGGCCGGACGTCGGTTGCAAGACGCCACCCGCTTGTGACGAGCCGCTCGCCCGGCCACCGTAGCCACTGGTATCCGCGACGGGTTCCTGCGTCTGCGCGACAGCCGGGTTTTGCGCCTGCACACGGCTTTCGGCGGCTTGAACGTCGCGCGGATAGTTCGTGTCGTTGCTGGCGGCCGGGTTGTAACCCGCTTGTTCAAGCTGGATCAATTGGCTGCGGACTTCCGCGCGGGTCGCGGGCTGGTCGCTCGATTGAGCGAACGAAGCAACTGGGGCGGCGAGAACGGCTGCAATGGCGATTGCCTTGATGAGCGATTTCATGACTTACCTCCAGACCTGTTTTTTGCTTCGCTTGCCACACCATGTGAGAAGCGAGTGATTTCAGTCTAGGGTGTGTTGACATTAGACGAGCCATATGAAGGCTGCAGCCAAGGCGACAAACGAAGCAAATCGCTCAGACAGTTTGTCGTATCGCGTGGCGACGCGGCGGAACTGCTTGATGCGCGCGAAGAACCGTTCGACCAGGTTACGGGACCGATAGAGATGCTTATCCAGAGGGCGTTGCACGAGCCGGTTTGCGCGACTCGGGATGACCGCTTGAACATCGAACGTGTGCAGATGTTCGATTAGTGCGTCCGTGTCATATGCCTTGTCGGCCGCCACACTATCGGGCTTCAGATCGCCCAGCAATGGCAGAGCTTCAGGGCTGTCACCTGCCTGACCACCCGTCAAACGAAATTTCGCCAGCATGCCCAGGCCGTCAACCAGCGCATGAATTTTCGTACTGAGTCCGCCTCGCGAGCGACCCAGCGCCTGATCACCTTTTTTTGGGAGCCCCAGCAGCGTGCTGATGAGCGCGAACAATGGTGCTATCGATGAAGACTTCGTCGAAATCTGCATCGGCGGCCAACTCGGCAAATACCGTGTGCCATACCCCAGCACGTGACCATCGACTGAAGCGCTTGTACACGCTGTTCCAAAGGCCAAACTCTTCAGGCAAATCGCGCCACGGGCTACCGGTACGGGCGATCCACAGCACCGCCTCGACGAAATCCCGATTGTCGGCAGCGGTTCGTCCTCGATCGCCGGATTTACCCGGTAGCTGTAATGCAACGCGCTCATATTGGTCGTCTCGCAACATCTTCCGCACCATCTCTGTCTCGCCCAAAAGACAGGATGTAAACAGCTTTCCGGCAAAGTTAACAGTGCGGCCTGAAAGGCTGTCGCTTAATGTCAACACACCCTAGTCACCCAATCATCGCGGGAAAACCCTTAATTGCGAGATAGATAATTGTTCAAAACGCAAGAGTGTGACGAAACTTACCGCCAAACTTGATTGAAGGCTTCGTTTTACCGTAATAATTGTCGGAATCGTAACCTTTGCGTCTGACGTTTCGAGAAAGCACCCCCGCTGAGCGTGTTTTGCCGCATTGCCCGGCGCGGATAGTCAGATTTGCGCACTGGTCAATGCGTCGGCGTGCGGCGGCAGCAGCAATTTTCGCGGTCCGCTGACGAACGCGCTGCCGGGTTCGAAAAACCGTAACGGCCGATGCATCTCGCGCGACAAGCCGATGCGCGTCGTCACGCCGATCTGCACATCACCCGTCTCGATCACGCCGATCCACAGGCCATGTCCGCTGCAAAGATCGCGGCCGTCAAACGACTGGTCGATGCCCAAGGCCATGGTGAGCCGGCCGGGACCGCGCGCGAGATCGCGCAACGGCACGCCGGGCCGCCGCGCTTCCATCAACTGCAAGCCCTCCAGCGGTTCGATCGCGCGGAGCAGAATGCCTGCGCCGACCTCTTCCGCTTCCGCAGACATGTTCAGCATGTACGAAAGCCCGTACGTAAGCCGGATATAAGCGTGGCCGGGGGCGAGAAACATCGACCCGTTATACGGGCGGCGGCCTGCAAACGCGTGGCTGGTCGAATCGCCGAGCGGGTACGCCTCGGTTTCGACAATGCGGCCGCTGATACGGCCTTCGGGGAGGTCGTGCACCAGATATTTGCCGATCATGAAACGTGCCAGCGCGACGGTATCGAGCGGCAAATCGTCACGAAGCAATGGGAGGATAGATAGAGGCTGATTCGGCATGCAATTCGGACGAGTCGTTAAGCGCCAGGCGCAGGGTTCGATAGATGCGCGACCTGCCAGTGCAGCAGACACGCCAACGGGCGTGCCACCCGCGCCGCACCAAGCGGTGGAGCGCCATCGGCCTGCCTTCATCGGCCCATTCGTTGTACCAAAACCTCATTTCCAGGCACTGACGCATTCACCATGGCACTAATTGGAGTATCGTGTGTTTCCGGCTTGCAGGACAGCCTTTGCCGGCATGCGTGTGCTTAGGCGCGCCTGATCAGCTTACAGATTGCAAGAAGTCGCTCGATCGCAGCAACGTTCCATTCAGATTTGATCCCGAAGTACCCGCTGGTGCAGTACACCGGCCCATCCCGGGGCCGTCGTATTCATGACAATAGGAGAGAGTTGAATGAAAGCATTCCAGGCAATCAAGATGGTCGGCGGCGCGCTGATCGTTCTGGCATCCGTCAATGCGTACGCGCAAAGCAGCGACGCTGCTGCTCCGGCGGCCCCCATGGCTGCTTCTTCGGCGCCGAGCGCCAAGGCGGCCAAGGCGGCCAACCGTGCGTTGGGACGCAAGGTGCGCACCGCCCTGTCGAAAACCAAGGGCCTGAGCGTGACCAACATCACCGTGCGCGCACGTGGCGGCGCAGTGACGCTGGCCGGCACGGTGCCTGAGCAACCGCAAGTCGACCTGGCAACCCAGGCCGCGCAAGCCGTGCCGGGCGTGACGTCGGTCAAGAACGCACTGTCGATCCGTCCGGTCGGACAGTAAACCGCTTTAGTCAGTCGTTGCGCTACATCCGGACGCAACGCTTCATCACGAGGCGGCGCGTCCGGACCTAAACATTCGGATTCTTTCCCTGAAACTGCCAACCTGGCAGTGGTGGTCTGATGGAGTTTCACCCATCGAACCCGCGTCGCATTTTCCGCGCAATCCTGCGCGACTCAATCCTTCAGATGCCGATGAGCCGCAGGTTGCCTTGCCGCCTTCGCCACTGCGTCGGCACAATCCGTCGCACGGACTGACAAAACCTCGTCCGCTATGAACTATCCTTTATAATTTAATGCGTTAGGGCGCGTTGTTGACAGGATGGTTTAGGATTTGCGCCCGCGCCCGTGTCTCATTGGCGCCCGTCCGCGCTTGCTGCGCCAGTCCAATACAAGCAACAAGAACACGCAACGAAAGGAAGCCCTGAATGACCATGCCCGCGACCGTTTTGCCCCGCTGGACCATTGCCGCGCCCTTCGTTGCCTGGATCGTGCTGGGCATCGCGTATGCCTTGCCGGGCAACGGGTTGCTGCTCGCGCTGATCGGGGTCGCACTGTGCGCTGCGGTGTTCACAGCGGTGCACCACGCGGAAGTGGTCGCGCATCGCGTCGGCGAGCCGTTCGGCACACTGGTGCTGGCGGTGGCCGTCACGGTGATCGAAGTCGCGCTGATCGTTTCGGTGATGTTGACGTCCGGGCCGGAAAAAGCCGGGCTTGCGCGCGACACCGTATTCGCCGCGGTGATGATCGTGTGCAATGGGATCGTGGGCATCTGCCTGCTGGTGGGCGGTATCCGGCATCGCGAGCAGGATTTTCAAAGTCGCGGCGCTGCGGCGTCGTTGGCAGTGCTCGCGTCATTGTCCGTGTTGACTCTGGTCATGCCGAACTACACGACGACGAGTGCCGGCCCGGTTTTGTCGTCGTCGCAACTGGCGTTCGCGGGGGTGTCTTCGCTGGTGCTGTATGGGGTGTTCGTGTTCGTCCAGACCGTGCGGCATCGCGATTACTTTCTTGCCGGCGTCCCCGACGAGGACGTCCATGCCGCCCCGCCGAGTGCCGGTGTCGCGCTGGCAGCCGGCGGCTTGCTGGTGGTGTGCCTCGTCGCCGTCGTGTTGCTCGCGAAAGTGCTCTCGCCAGTGGTCGAAACGGCAGTGAAGAACGCGGGCGCGCCGCCGGCGGTGGTCGGCATTATCATTGCCGCGCTAGTGCTGTTGCCGGAAGGGCTCGCCGCCGTGCGCGCGGCGCGCGCCGATCGCTTGCAGAACAGCCTGAATCTCGCGCTCGGCTCGGCGCTGGCCAGCATCGGGCTGACCATCCCAACGGTCGCCGTGGTGTTCTTGTGGACCGCTCAGCCGCTCATCCTCGGTATCGACGGCAAGGAAACTGTGCTGCTGGTGCTCACGTTGATCGTCGGCACCCTGACGCTCAGTTCCGGACGCACGACGATCCTGCAAGGCGCCGTCCATCTGTCGTTGTTCGCGGCGTATCTGTTTCTGTCCTTCGCGCCCTGACGATAGGCTTGACGATCCGCGCTCTACCCAAACGACGGGCTGCTCTCCTACTCTTCCCAATGCTCCGCAATCCAGTCGCGGAACAGATTCAGCTTCTGCTGATGCGCGACTGAATCCGGATACACGAAGTAATACCGCCAGCCGGTCTTGAGCACCGTATCGAATGGCCGCACGAGCCGCTTGGCCGCGACGTCTTCGTCTATCAAGGCAAGATCGCTGATGGCAACACCGAAGCCCTGCAAAGCAGCGTTGGTCGCCATGTCGAGCGTGTCGAAGCTCGGGCCGTGCTCAGCATCGATCGCAGGCGCATTCGCGGCATCCACCTCGGTCACCTTGGCGAGCCACATCTTCCAGTCGCGATGGTCGCGCGTTGGATGCAGCAGCGTGTGGCGCGCCAGATCCGCCAACTCGTCCAGCGGTTTGTCTTTCAACAGATCGGGCGCGCACACCGGCGTCAGACGCTCCTCGAATAACGGCACCGCCTGCACGTCCACACCCGGTGACGAGCCATAGATGATCGCCGCGTCGAACGGCTCGAGCTGGAAGTCGACGTCATGTTGCCAGGTGGTGGTGATCTGAACGTGCAGCTCGGGATACTCGGCCTGGAAACGCATGATCTTCGGCAACATCCAGCGCATGACGCAGGTCGGCACTTTCAGCGCGAGATCGGTGCGTTGACGCGTGAGGCGCAGCGATATCTCTTCGATACGCGCGAAGCTCTCCTTGACGGCCGGCAGCAACAGTTCGCCTTCGGCGGTCAGCGTCAGGCCCTTTGCATGGCGCTTGAAGAGCGGAAACTTGTAGTAGTCCTCGAGCGCGATGATTTGCCGGCTGACCGCGCCTTGTGTCAGGCATAGGTGGTCAGCGGCGCGTGTGAAGCTGCGATGCCGCGCGACGGTTTCGAAAATCTGCAGCGCATTGAGCGGCGGGAGACGTCGCATCTGGATAAGTCCGGTCAGGGATCAGGAAAAGTCATTGCGCGGGCGGGCGGCCTTGCGTGCCATCACGCCCATCGAGCCCACAGGATACGCGATCAGAATGTTTCGCACGTGTTGTGCGCGGGCAAATATGCATGCATTTCGCTCATGGCCCGGTTATTAATCCGAGTCTGAGCGCCACCGCTTGCACCGACTCAGGGCGCATCCCGCCGGATACCGCACCAGAACCGAGCTTTCCTCATACCTCCCTCCAGCCCGCCTGCGCAAAAAAATCATGGACGTTAACCCCGATACGCCACTGGATTGGCGTTCCCACGGACCACAGCAAAGCCGCCGCTAGCGTCGCGCGACAGCCTACCCATGAGATTCCGTCATGCGTTCCATGCGCATATTTCGTTTGTTGAGGGATTTTGGCAAACCTAGAGTGCATCAACACGCAACGCACCCGGTATCGCGTGAGGTTGGGAACGACGGGCAACGCAAATGGGCGATGCAGCAGCAGCGGTCAGAGCGAATATCACCAGGCAACAGGCGTTCAACACAGGAGACCGCCATGCAAGAGATCAAACGGGGTAGAAGGCAGGCCATCAAGGCAATCGGCGCAGCACTCGCGGCGTCCACATTGCCGATGCCGTTCATCAACGTGCGGGCACAGGAGCACAACTTCTCCGGCAAGACACTGCGCTTGCTGACCTGGTCGGACGACACCGGCGCCGCCGCCTTGCGCAACATCGCCGCCACGTTCACGGCGAAGACCGGCGCCAAGGTCATCGCCGACCGCGCCGACGGCACCTCCGGCATGGTCGCCAAGGTGAAGGCCGCGGGCGATCGCCCCACTTACGACGTCATCACCCTGGCCGGTGTCGGCGCGGCGGGTCTAGGCGACGCGGGCCTGCTGATGAAGCCCGATCTCGACAAGCTGCCGAATCTGAAAGAGGTCGCGCCGCAATACCGCACGGGCGCGAACGGCTTCGGCGTGGGTTATCTGCTGTGGTCGGATGGGTTGATCTACAACACGTCGACGGTCAAGACGGCGCCGTCTTCGTACGAAGCGCTGTGGGACCCGAAGTACGCCGGACGCCTGTTCCTGCCGCCGCCTGAATGGGCCGAAGCGGTGGACCTCGCGATCATCGCAGCGAAAATGAACGGCGGCTCGCAACAGAACATCGAGCCGGGCTTCAAGAAGCTGATGCAGCTGAAAGATCGCGTGATGACGCTTGGCGAGAATCCGAACCAGGTGGCCGATCTGTTCCGCACCGGCTCGCTCGATATCGGCGGCATCTATTCGCCGGCCTTTTTCCCGGACCAGATCCGCAAACCCGAGTACAAGATGGGCGTGACCTACGGGATGAAGGAAGGCTTCGCCACACAACTGATGTTCACGGTGATCCCGAAGTCGCATCCCGCCGACAGCGATCTGATCCACGCCTTTATCAACCATTCGCTCGATGCCGGTGTGCAAGGGCGCATGGCTGCCGACGTGCTGAACGGACCGGTCAATTCGAAGGCGGTGATTCCGGCCGAGAGCCGCGCGTTCGTGCCGAGCCCGCAGCAGATCGCCGAGAAAGCAATCCTGCATGACGACAAAGCGCTCGCCGTCGTGCAGCCTGCGTGGATCAAGCGCTACACCGAAATTTTCTCGGCATGACCGCGATGCTCGCGCGTTTCTCGCGGCGTGCCTCGTCGGCGTCGGACGCTGCGTCCGGTGACGCGTCGGGCGCGGCTTCCGGCTCGCCCGGCGCCGCTTCCCGCGCACCGGACGAGCAGGCGTCCACGGCGCTCGCGAAAGCGCGCCCCTGGATTCTGCTCGCGCCGATCCTGCTGTTTCTGGCCATTCTCGGCGCGGCAGCACTCGTCGTGCTGCGCATGAGCTTCGGCACGCAAGGTAACGAATGGCACGGCTTCACGCTGCAGAACTACGCCGATCTCATCGACGGCTATTTCATGAAGTCGCTGTGGCTCACGTTGAGGCTCGCATTTCAAAGCATGATCTGCGCCGTGCTGCTGGCGATTCCCGTTGCTCTCGCGATGGCGCGCACCAAGTCGCGGCTGGCGCGGCGACTGTTGCTCGCAGGCGTGCTGCTGCCCTTGCTCGTCAATCTGCTGCTGCAAGGTTATGGCTGGCTGATCATTCTCGGCCCGGCCGGTCTCCTCAATCACGCGCTGCTCGGCAGCGGCCTCGTCGAGCGCCCGGTGATGTGGCTGTATCGCGAACATGGCGTGTTGCTCGGTCTGATTCAGACGGCGTTTCCTCTGGCCGTGCTGCCGTTGTCGAGCGCGATGCGCGCGGTTTCGAGCTCGTATGAAGAAGCCGCGGCCACGCTTGGCGCGACGCGTTGGCAAACGCTGCGTCATGTATTGCTGCCGCTCGCCATGCCGGGGCTCGTGTCCGGCGCCCTGCTCGTGTTTGCGTATAACGCCAGCGCCTTCGCCGTGCCCCTGCTGCTCGGCGGACGCCGCGTGCCGATGCTCGCCGTGCTGGTCCACGACCAGGTCGCGCCCTTGCTTAACTGGCCCGCCGCATCCGCATCGGGCGTCGTATTGATGGTCGCGACGCTCACCGTGATGGCACTGTCGCAGCGCCTCGTGCGCCGTACACAACGTCTCGCCGAGGAGCCTCACGCATGAGCACGCCGATCCAGACTCCCCTGGCACGCCCACCGCGCCTGCCGCGTTTGCCGCGTTTGCCGACCACCATGCCCGGCCAGCTCGGCAAAGCCACCGCGCTGCTCGCCGCCATCGTGCTGTTTCTCGCCGCGCTGCCGATCCTGACGATGATCACGATGTCGTTCAGCGCGGCCGACACGCTCGAATTCCCGCCACATGCCTACGGCCTGCACTGGTATCGCGCGGCGTGGCACAGCTTCGTCTCGCCGGATGCGAGCGACTCCCTCTCGATGGGCGCCGCGCTCAGCACGAGCCTGATCGTCGCGCTCTCGACGATGGTCATCGCCACGCTCGTCTCGGTGCCCGCCGCCTACGCGCTGAGCCGCTACCGTTTTCGCGGCAAGCCCGCGGTCGAACAACTGGTGGCGTTGCCGCTCGTCTATCCGCTGGTGATGCTCGGCTTGTCGCTGTTGCTGGTGTTCAACGTGCTGCCGGTCGAACTCGGCGTATTCCGCCTGATCATCGCGCACGTGATTCTGGCGCTGCCGTTCACCGTGAAAAATTGCGCGGCGTCAGTGGCCTCGATCGGCCCGGAGTTCGAGGAAGCCGCCTGCGTGATGGGCGCGAGCCCGAGCCGCGCGCTGATCGACGTGATCCTGCCGCTCATGCGCCCCGGTATTCTCGCCGGCATGCTGTTCGCGTTCATCGTCTCGTTCAACGAATTCACGGTGACCTTCTTCCTGTACGGCATCGACACGATGACGCTGCCGGTGTGGCTCTATAGCCGCACGGTGTCGTCGCTCGATCCGACCGTGTTCTGTTTCGCCGTATTCATCGTCGCAATCGACTTCGCGCTGATCTGGCTGCTCGAAAAGCTGATCGGCGACGAAGGGGTGGCGCTTTGACCATCCTTCCGATTCGCGCTGTGCTGATGTCTTTTTGCTGGAGCATTCGATGACCCATCTGACCTTGCAGGCCGTGACCAAGCGCTTCAACGCGGCCTATGCCGTCGACAGCGTCGATCTGAGCGTGCCCGACGGCAAGCTGGTGTGCTTTCTCGGGCCGTCCGGCTGCGGCAAGACCACGCTCTTGCGGATGATCGCCGGGCTGGAAACGCCGAGCTCGGGCAGCATCAATTTTGCCGGCCGCGACATCACGCATCTGCCTGCGAACCAGCGCGACTTCGGCATGGTGTTCCAGTCGCTCGCACTGTTTCCGCATATGACGGTGGCGCAGAACGTCGCGTATCCGCTCAAGCTGCGCAAGACCGCAAAAGATGCGCAAGCGCGCCGCGTCGCCGAATTGCTGGAACTGATCCAGTTGCCGCACATGGCGAACCGGCCGGTCACGCAACTCTCCGGCGGCCAGCGGCAACGCGTGGCAATTGCCCGTGCGATCGCCTCGCAACCGAAACTGCTGCTGCTCGACGAACCGCTCTCCGCGCTCGACGCCAAGCTGCGCGAAGCGATGCAGGTCGAGATCCGCCTGCTGCAACAGCGTCTCGGCATCACGACGATCATGGTCACGCACGACCAGCGCGAAGCGATGACGATGGCCGACGAAATCGTGGTGATGGAGAAAGGCCGGATCGCCCAGGTCGGCAAGCCGCTCGATATTTATCGCGATCCGGTCAGCGAATTCGTCGCTGACTTCATCGGGCTCGGCAACATCCTGCCGGTCAGCTACGACGGCGCGGGCGGCGTCAGTCTGCCGGGCGGAAGGCGCATTGCGGTCGCGCAACCGGCGCGGATGCCGGAGTCCAGCAGCGATATCCGTCTGCTGATCCGGCCGGAAGACGTGTGCGTCAAAACAGCGTCCGGCGATGCCGGGCAGAACCGGCTCGCGGGCACGGTGACTTTTATCCGTGACGTGGGGGCGTCTCTGGAAGCCACGATCGATTGCGCAGGATTCACCCTGACTGCCGCGACCACACCGCGCGAAACGCCGGGGCTGACGCTCGGCATGCCGGTGTTCGCGGAATTGCCACCGCACGCGTGCAAACTGATCGCCGCCCGCGCGGCGCATTGAAACGTATCGCTGAGGCAAGGCACCGAAACGCGTCGCCGAAGCGTTCACTGAAACCCATTCCAATACCGAGTTTTCGACAGAGGAAAGACCATGAATCAACCCCAAGTTGCCCAATCAAACGCACGCCGAGTCTTCGCCACCCTCGCCGCGACGCTCGCCTTCACCGGCCTCGGCGCACTGTGCGCCTTTTCGTCGGCCGCGCATGCGGACGCGCTCGACAACATCGCCAAGTCCGGCACGGTACGGATCGGCGTATTCGAGGACTACCCACCCTTCGGCTCGATCGGCGCGGACATGAAGCCGATGGGTTACGACATCGACGTCGCCAATCTGATCGGCAAGGCGCTCAACGCGAAGGTCGAACTCGTGCAGGTGACCGGCGACAACCGCATGGCCTACCTCGCCGACCACAAGGCTGACATGCTGCTTTCAGTCGGCCAGACCCCGGAACGCGAAAAGGTGATCGACTTCTCGCAGCCCTACGCGCCCTACTATCTCGCCGTCTTCGGCCCGAAAACGCTGCCCGTGAAGAACGCCGCCGACCTCGCCGGCAAATCGATTTCGGTCGCGCGCGGCACGCTGGAAGACCTGAGCGTCAGCAAGATCGCGCCCCCCAGCGCGACCATCAAAAGATTCGACGATCCTAACGGCGCAATTTCGGCGTTTCTTTCTGGTCAGGTACAGTTGATGGTAGTCGGCAACGACGTCGGCGCAACGATTCTCGCGCGTCATCCGGCGAACGATCCGGAGCAGAAATTCTCGCTGTTCAGCTCGCCGGATCACGTCGGTTTGAACAAGAACGAGCCGCGTCTGAAGCAGAAAGTCGACGAAACGATTGCCAAGGCCCGCAAGGACGGCACCATGAACGCGATTTCGCAGAAGTGGCTGCGTGCGCCGCTGCCGGCCGACCTCTGAACCTTTATTGCGCGGACCGGCCAGGCCGGCCCGCGCCGGAGTTTGACCACACGATGAGCGCCACGCTATGACCTATGCGTTCGATTTCAGCGGCTTCGGCCTGTATGCGGGGCTGCTTGCGCGCGGCGTCGCCGTCACGCTGGGGCTGACCGCCGTGTCCACCCTGCTCGGCGGTCTCGTCGGTATTGGTGGCGCGAGCATTGCGGTGGCCGGACCGAAGTGGGCGCGCTGGGTGGTCGCGACTTACGTCGAGTTGATCCGCAATACGCCCTTCATCGTGCAGTTGTTCTTCATCTTTTTTGGTTTGCCGAGCCTCGGTATTCATATCGACGAGGTGCAGGCCGCGATTCTGGCGATGACCGTCAATCTCGGCGCGTACGCGATCGAAATCGTGCGCGCCGGTATCGACTCGATCCCGCGCGGTCAGGTGCAGGCGGCGCAAGCGCTCGGCCTGCATGGACGGCAGGTGTTTCGCTACGTCGTGCTGCCGCAGGCGATCGCCAACGTGTTTCCCGCGCTGCTGAGCCAGGTGCTGATCGTGATGCTCGGTTCGGCGGTGGTCTCGCAGATTTCGGTGCCCGATCTGACCTATGCGGCCAACTTCATCCAGTCGCGCAATTTCCGCTCGTTCGAGAGCTACGTGATCATCACCGCGACGTATCTGGTGTTGTCGATCGTACTGCGGCAACTCATGAACCGGCTTGGCCGTGGCCTCTTCGCGGGCCGCGTGGCTCGCGGCGGCAGCAGCGACAGCGCGCCGCGTAACTGGCGCACCCGCCTGATGTGGCGCGCCGCCCGCACTCTGCCGACGGAGCGTTGATCATGGTCGAATTCACGCTGTGGGACATCGCCCGCAATCTGTTGCTCGCCGCCCGCTGGACGGTGTTGTTGTCGCTGATCGCGTTTGTCGGCGGTGGCGTCGTCGGGCTGATCCTGCTCGCCATGCGCGTGTCGCCGTTGCCGTGGTTGCGGCGGATCGTGGTGGTGTATGTGGAAGTGTTTCAGGGCACGCCGTTGCTGATGCAGCTTTTTCTGGCGTTCTTCGGCCTGCCGTTGCTGGGTGTCGATGTGTCGCCTTGGGTTGCGGCAGCCGTCACGCTGACGCTTTATACCAGCGCGTATCTGGTCGATATCTGGCGCGGCTGTGTGGAAGCCGTGCCGCGTGGTCAATGGGCTGCGGGCGCTAGTCTGGGCATGACGTTCAGCCAGCAACTGCGCTACATCATCTGGCCGCAGGCGCTGAAGATCGCTGTGGCGCCGACAGTCGGCTTCCTCGTGCAGGTGGTGAAAAGCACGGCGCTCGCGTCGATCATCGGCTTCACGGAATTGACCAAGACCGGCACGATGATCACCAACGCCGCATTCCGCCCGTTCCCGATCTACGGCATGGTCGCGATGATTTACTTCGCGATGTGTTTCCCGTTGACGTGGTATGCGCGCGTCCTGGAGAAGCGGCAAAAGGTGGGGCAGCACCGATAACGCTTTCCGCGGGTCCATAAAAAAGCGGCAACCGTTTTGCACGGTTGCCGCTTTTTTCGTTGTCAGCCCGGTGCGTCTATCGAGCCGCCTGGGTCGACTTCCGCAACTTCGCCACCTCGCCCGCCGTGACAGCCGAACCACCGTTATTCCACCCGGCCCGCACGAAGGTCAGCACGTCGGCGATCTGCTGGTCGTTGAGCACCGGCGCGTACTTCGGCATCGGATACGGCGCGGGAATACCGCCGATCACCAGGTCCTCCGTGCCGTTCAGCGTCACGTTGATCAGCGAGGACGGATCCTTCTCCAGCACGTTCGGATTGCCGGCCAACGGCGCGAGCATCGGCGCAAAGCCGCGTCCATCGACACCATGGCAGTGCATGCAATACGCCGTATAAACACGCGCACCGGCATCGTTCGCGGGACGGTTCAGCGATACTTTCGTCGCTTGTGGATCGTACGTATAAGGCGGTGCGCCACTGCCGCCCGCCGGCGGTAGCGACTTCAGGTACGTCGCCATCGCGGCTATGTCGGTGTCGTTCATGCCCTGCGTGCTGTTGTTGATCACACTGGTCATCGAGCCGAATGCCGACGCATGGCGATTGGCGCCGGTCTTCAGGAACGCCTGCAGATCCTGATCGTTCCAGCGACCCAGGCCGACGTTGTGCTCGCCCGTCAGGTTCGCGGCGAACCAGCCGTCGAGCACGCCGCCCGTCAGGAACGCGTTGCCGCTTTCATCCAGCGCCTTTTCCTGGAACGCGACGCCGCGCGGCGTATGACACGAGCCGCAATGCCCCAGCCCCTGAATCAGATACGCGCCACGATTCCACGCGACATCCTTGCCCGGCTTGTCCTGATAGGCGCCCTTCTCCAGGAAGACCATGTTCCAGAACTTCAACGGCCAACGCATGTTCAAGGGCCATTTGATGTCCGGCTCGCGATTCGCCTGCAGCACCGGCGCGACGCCGCTCATGAAGTACGCGTACAGCGCTTTCATGTCGTCGTCGTTGACCTTTGCATACGACGGATACGGCATCGCCGGATACAGGTTGTGCCCGTCTTTCGCGACGCCTTCGCGCATCGCCTTCGCAAAGTCCTCTTCCGTGTAATTGCCGATGCCGGTTTGCTGATCCGGCGTGATGTTGGTGGTGTAGATCTGGCCCATCGGCGTGGTCATCGGCAGGCCACCCGCGAACGGTTTGCCTTTCGGCGCCGTATGGCAAGCGACACAATCGCCAACCTTCGCCAGATAGGCGCCGCGCTGCACCAGCGCCTGATCCGCGGCTTGCGCCGGAGTTTGCGTGAGGAACGGTAACGCCATACACAGCGCAGCACCGAAACCCTTCAGTGTGTTTTTCATGTTGGGCTCCAGTCAGGCGGTTTGTAGTTGACTACCGACGGGCAATTGCCGCAGCCGCTTGCCGGTGGCCGCAAAAATCGCATTCGTCAGAGCCGGCGCGAGCGCCGCCGTCCCCGGCTCGCCGATGCCGCCAGGCGCCTCGCTGCTCTTCACGATATGCACCTCGATCGGCGGTGCCTGATCGATGCGCAGCATCCGGTAGTCGGTGAAGTTGTTCTGCTCCACTCGGCCGTCCTTGATCGTGATTTCGCTGTAGAGCGCCGCCGTGATACCGAAGATGATCCCGCCTTGCACCTGTGCTTCGATCGTGTTCGGGTTCACCACCATCCCGCAATCGACCGCGCACACCACGCGCTTGACGGCCACCTCGCCCTGATCCACCGCGACGTCGACCACCATCGAAAAGAAGCTGCCGAACGCGTGCATCACCGACACGCCGCGCCCCTGGCCCTTGGGCACCGCACTGCCCCAGTTCGCCGCCTGCGTGGCGGTATTGAGCACGTTCAGCGCGCGCGGCGTTTTGCCCAGCAGATCCTGGCGGTATTTGACCGGATCGATTTTCGCCTGCGTGGCGAGTTCGTCGATGAAACTCTCGACCACGAAGGTGCCGCGTGTCGGTCCCACGCCGCGCCAGAATGCAGTCGGCACTGCGTGCGGTTCCTGCCGCACATAGTCGATCAGCTGATTCGGCAAGTCGTACGGCAGGTCCGAGGCGACTTCCACCGCATCCGGATCGATACCGTTCTTGAACGCCGGCGGCGCGAAACGCGCCAGGATCGACGAGCCGACAATCCGATGCTGCCACGCGATCGGCCTGCCGTTCGCGTCGAGCCCGGCGGAGATCTTGTCGTAGTAGTACGGCCGGTACATGTCGTGCTGGATGTCTTCTTCGCGCGTCCACACTACCTTCACCGGCGTCGACACCTGTTTGCCGATCTTGACCGCCTGCGTGACCATGTCGAACTCGAGCCGCCGGCCAAAGCCGCCGCCGATCAGATGGTTGTGCACGACAATCTTGTCCGCGGGCAAGCCGGTGACGGCAACCGCGGCGTCCACCACCCGCGTCGGCACCTGCGAGCCGAGCCAGATATCACAACCGTCGGGCCGCACGTGTACCGTGCAGTTGATCGGCTCCATCGTGGCGTGCGCGAGGAACGGCTGCTGATACACGGCGTCGACGCGCGTTTTCGCGTTTGAAAACGCGTTGTTCACGTCGCCGTCTTTACGCGCCACCGCACCGTTTCGCTGCGCGGCATTGGCGAGATCGTCGACGATCTGCTTCATCCCGATCTGCGCGCCCGCGCCTTCGTTCCATTTGATATCCAGCGCCTGCAAACCGCGTTTGGCGGCCCACGTGTGATCGCCGATCACGGCGACCGCGTTATCCACTTTGACGACCTGGCGCACGCCGGGAATCTTCTTCGCGTTGGTATCGTCGACGCTCGCGAGCGTGCCACCGAACACCGGGCAGTTCGCGATGGCCGCGTAGACCATGTCCGGCACGCGCACGTCCAGTCCGAACATGGCGGTGCCGTCGACCTTCTCGGGCGAATCGAGACGCTTCACCGCGGTGCCGATCAGCTTGAAGTCTTTCGGGTCTTTCAACTTGACGTTCTGCGGCGCAGGCAGTTTGGCAGCCGCTGTCACCAACTGGCCGTAGCCAATGCTGCGATTGCTCGCCGCATGAATCACCTGACCGGCTTCTGCATGACAGCTTGCCGGATCGACTTGCCATTGCTGCGCGGCGGCGCTGATCAGCACTGTGCGCGCGGTCGCGCCAGCCCGGCGCATCGGCTCCCATGCATAGCGGATCGACGTCGAGCCGCCGGTGAGCTGGCCGCCGAGCAGCGGATCCATGAAGAGCTTTTCGTTCGGCGGTGCATGGTCGAGCGTGACCGAGTCGAGCGGCACTTCGAGCTCTTCGGCGATCAGCATCGGGATCGACGTGTAGACGCCTTGCCCCATTTCGACCTTCGGAATCACCAGCGTAACTTTGCCCGCCGTGTCGATCTGGATGAAGGCGTTCGGCGCGAACACGCCGTTCTGCGGCGCTTCATCCCCATCGCCGCCGATGACCGATTTGCCCGTCTTCTGATCCTGACTGGCGGCCGGCATGCTGAAGCCGAGCAGCAAGCCGCCGCCGGTTGCCGCACCAACCGTGATGCCGAATTTGAGGAAGGTGCGGCGCGAGATGCCGCCCTTCGACGGCTGCGCGCCGTTTTGTGAATCGAGCAATCCCTGGGACATGTCAGGCTCCCTTCGCGGCTTGCTTGATCGCCGCGCGGATGCGGTTGTATGTCCCACAGCGGCAGATGTTGCCGGCCATGGCGGCGTCGATATCCGCATCGGTTGGATTGGGGTTGCTCGCGATCAGCGAGGCCGCCGACATCACCTGCCCCGACTGACAGTAGCCGCATTGCACGACGTCAAGCTGACGCCATGCCTGCTGCACCTTCTGCCCGGCCGGCGTGCTGCCGACCGCTTCGATGGTGGTGATTTTCTTGTCGCCCACAGCCGCCGCCGGCAGCACACACGAGCGCACCGCGACGCCATCGAGGTGCACGGTGCATGCGCCGCATTGCGCGATGCCGCAACCGAACTTGGTGCCGGTCAAGCCGACGAGATCGCGCAACACCCACAAGAGGGGCATGTCAGGCGGTGCGTCGACGGTATGAGTCTGGCCGTTGATGTTGAACGTTGTCATGGGCGGCTCCGGGTGGGGTTTATTGTTTGTCAGGCGGATGTTTAGACAGAGACGTCGAACCAAAACGCAAAGACTTGCCGGGTTTATTCGACACGCCGTGCTAATACGCGATGCGGCTGCGGTTCAATGCGTACAGGAGATGATGCGCAGCGCGAGTGCACTGGAAGAGACCTGGAAATTGTAGCCGTGGATAAAGAAGTTCGCAGACAGGGTGCACATGTCCGCAGCGTGTCCACGCATTGAGAAAGACGCAGCCGCGGCCCATGCCGCAAGTGAAACGAGATTTAAATCAATGCGTTACCATTGCGACACCGGCTTGATCTGATGCGCTTCGCGTGCGCGCATCAATCTTATTTATTGATGCATCTTCGAGCGATTTTGTTAGCATGGATCTGGCTTGACCCGATCGCCCGGCTTGATCCGGCATGACTATCCGAAGGAGCGGCAAGATGAACGACCAGCAATGCATTCAATTCCTCTCGGAAATTCGCAAACCGCTACTGGCGCTGCATAAGTCGATTCTCGATCACGAGCGCGCGTCGTACGAAAAGGAATTCGGCCCCGTGACCCCGGCGGCCTTCCTGCAGGTGCTCATCAACGGCTCTGCGTTCCGCTGGCTCACGCCGCTCTCCACAGTGATCGCCAACGTCGACGAAATTCTCGACGACAAGGAGGCGGACGCCGCCGATCGGCTCGCCGCAGCCGAAGCCGTCTCTGGCCTCTTTTCACCCGACCAGCCCAACAACGCATTCCTGCCGCGCTACTTGCCGCTCCTGCAAGCCGACCCGGCGATCCTGCATCACCACGGCCAGGTTTCGCAATTGCTGCGCGGCGCTGAAGCGAAGTAGCCGGTGGCGCGTCACTTCGCTTGGCGCTTCGTCGGCGTTAGCCGGAGGTGGTCGCTGTGGTGGAGTGCGGCAGCGCGGCATCCGGTATTGATTGAGCCTTCGGCTCCCGAATTAGCTCACCATTGCCATGCGCACATTTTGGTCGGTCACGCGTCGTTTCGTTGAATACCGAATCGGCGCGTCCTCGACGATTACCAGGCTTCCCGAATCCAGCCAACACAAAAATACTTTGTTTCAAGGTGATTTATGCTCGTTTCGTAACAGTGCGCTGTGTCAGCACCACTCACCGATCGATCCGGCGACGCCGTGAGTCAAAGTCTTTTGAATTTGCCTGGCTTTGCTGACTAAAACAAAGGTGAGCTTTTGCGGGAGGTACCCGGAGGATGCTGCGAAAAGCCGGTCAGCGCGCTTCGGAGCACCCTGCTAAGGTAAGCAGACTTTCTCGTGACGCTCATCACCATGCAAAACTGGCTGCTTCCCGAAAGCTATACGTTCCGTGATCAAACCGTGCGTTTTCGCGTGACCGGCAACGGCCCGCCGCTGGTGCTGGTTCATGGCACACCGTTTTCTTCGTATGTGTGGCATCGCATCGCCCCGCATCTCGCGCAAGTTCGCACCGTGTATTACTACGATCTGCTTGGCTACGGCCAATCCGAGCAACGCGACGCTCAGGATGTCTCGCTCGGCGTGCAGAACGTGCTGCTGGCGGAATTGCTCGCGCATTGGCAACTGACGAATCCGGACATCATCGCGCACGATTTCGGCGGCGCGACTTCCTTGCGCGCGCATCTCATTGACGGGTGCGACTATCGCAGCCTGACGCTGATCGATCCGGTCGCCGTCGCACCATGGGGGTCGCCGTTCGTGCAGCACGTGCGCGAACACGGCGCAGCCTTCGCCGGGCTGCCGCCGTATATCCACGAAGCGGTCGTGAAGGCATACGTGCGTGGCGCCATCGCTCGCGATATTCCGGACGAGGAACTCGCGCCTTATGTAACACCGTGGCTCGGCGCAACGGGACAAGCCGCGTTCTACCGCCAGATCGCCCAAATGGATCAGCGCTATACCGACGCGGTCGAAACACGTTATCCGCAGATGCGTTGCCCGACGCAAATCCTGTGGGGCGAAGACGACCAGTGGATTCCACTCGAACGCGGCCGGCAACTGGCGGCGGTCATACCCGAGGCGCGCTTTCAGGCAGTGCCCAAGGCCGGTCATCTGGTGCAGGAAGATGCACCCGAAGCGATCGTCGCAGCGGCGCTGCGCTGGTTCGATTGAAGGAAGGCGCGTTACCGGTAGCCGATCTGATCTGCCCTGTAGTCGACCCGGATGCGAGGATGTGACAAAGCAGCGATACCGGCAAATGACTAACCGGGATCGCTGCTTGTTTGGTATTGGCGAAAAATCGTCGGCTAATTCCTAGGCTCGCCTAGCCGCGGCCTTGCGGCAAATACGGCATCGGATCGATCGGCTTGCCGTCGCGGCGCAACTCGAAGCCGACCGAGACGCGCGAGTTGTTCTCGTCGCCCATCTCGGCAATCTGCTGGCCTTGCCGCACGATGTCGCCGATTTTGACCAGTAGCTTGCGGTTATGCGAGTACGCGGTCAAAAAGTCCTTGTTGTGCTGGACGATGATCAGACTGCCGTAGCTGTTCAAACCGGTGCCGGCGTACATTACCTTGCCGTCGGCCGCGGCCCGCACCGGATCGCCGGCCTTTCCGCCGATTTCGATGCCGCGTGTTTCGCCCGGCTGGAATGCTTCGACTACACGGCCACCTGCAGGCCATGCCAGCGATACGCCGTTTGCATGCCGGGAGGTTTGCTGCGCGACTTCGCGTGCCTCGGCGGCGCTGGGCGCGGGTGATGGCGTGGCGGACTGCGCCGTTGCCTGCGACGTGGTTGCCGCCGGCGCCTGCTGCGCGGCAAGCGGAACAGCCGGCGCGGACGCCGCCGCAGCCTTCGCAGCGGCGGCTGCCGCGTTTGCTGCCGCATTGGCCGAATTAACCGCCCGTACCGTTTCCGGCGAAGCGACGTGCAGCACCTGCCCGAGCTTCAACCGCGAGGAGGGCTTGAGGCCATTCCACGCCTGCAACTGCCTGACACTGCAATGATGATGCTGCGCGATGCGCGCCAACGTGTCGCCACGCTTGACGCGATACAGCAACGGCGGCGATTTTTTAAGCGGCGTGCCGTCGTCGGCGGCTGGCTTGACCGACGAACCTGCGAGCGCATCAGAAGCCGGCACTGCAGCCGCTGCCGGCACACCGGACGCAGCCGATGCGCCCGATGCCGCGCCAGCTTGCGCGTCCTGCTGCCCCACATTCGCACAACCGCTGACCGCCAGCGCAACCCACACGCCAGCCAGACTGGCCATCATTGTTCTGTCGAAACGCTTTCCCAACATGTTCGACTCCTGCTTTTTATTGGCGAGCCGGATGCTGCCCTGTCGCGTGCGATGCGCGCGTTCTGACGAAGCGCTGCTTTCTGTCGCGACACAGCGAGGCCGCCTCGTGCGGCGCCCATCCGTGCCCTGCCGTCCAACCCAATCCCTTTCGCTTCACCGGACGCCGGATGCCCGGACGCCCGGATGCTCAAAAACAGCCGATCTTCCGCGAAAAGGGCCAGATTGCCGATTAAAATTCACGCGGAATTGTAAAGTGCATTTTGCAAAAAACGTCCCGGCTCACACAAACAGATACAAACCTTACTCACGGTGTTGCAGACACGGTTGCATCCGCAACCAGTCCGGCGCCGCATGTCCTGGAGCCTCCGCTGCTCGGTGCTGGTCCAGTGGCCGCCGCCCAGGCGGCATCAGCCGGCACATCAGGTCCGTCCGCGCCGCACGCGCGGTGTCTGCCTGGTGTCTCTACGCGCATGATCGCGAAGACCCGCAAACGGCTGCGTCGCCCGACGACCGGACGATAACGTTTGCTTATCGGCAGAACACTGCGAAAACTTGAATTGCCGGTACGCGAGACGAGGAGCCAAGGGGAAATGCGCAGGCGAGCGGACGGACAGGCGTGCGCCCGCCCGGCTCGCAGCGACTGGCCTGGCCTAGCTGTAGGTATGACCTTGATACAGCACGTAGCCGACCGGATGATGCGTGAAGTGCAGCACCGGCAGAACAGGGTTGTTGTTGTCGGCGGTGGGATAGGCGCTGGCTTCGGCGATGTATTCGCCTTGCGCCTCGATTGGCTGCCCGGCCTGCAGACCGGGGATTGCCTGCGCGAGCCCTTCGCTGTCGCCGTAGCGCACGGCAACGAATACTTCGGTACCGACCAGGTTCTGCGTGCCGCCTTCGAACTTCACGACCTTGTCGATCCTGATGACGAATTGCTGGTGATCGGCGGCGTGGTGGAATTCCGGGCTGAGGAACACCTTGCTGATCGTACCCTGTACGCAAGCCAGCGGTGCACCCACCGAATGAGGGTCACTATGATGAGGAAGAATCTGCGTGGCGAGATGACTCATGAAGTCTCCGTGAAGGACATCGGACCGGTCTACGGCGAAACGTACGGCGCGCCGCCGGACGGCAACGGCGCGATACCGTTTGAGCAGACCATTACGCGTGAGTTCATTGCGCGCCGTTCACGCTTCAACGCAACGCCTTCACCGCATCGGCCGTCACGTCGGCGGGTTGGCCGCCGTACGTCGCGCGCAGATAATTCGCGAGCTGCGCGAGTTCCGCGTCGCTGAGTTGCGTGGCGAAGCCCGGCATCTCCTGCATCCGCTCGAGGCCCGGGAAATCCTGCGCGCCGATGCCGTCGAGCATCGCCACGATCAGGTTGTGCGCATCGCCTTGACGCACTGTCGAGTTGCCGTGCATCGGCACCGCAACGTGCGGCTTGCCCTCGCCGCTCAGCCCGTGACAGCCCGCACACACCGCGAGATACACATTGCGCCCGGCCTCGAGTTGCGCGGCATCGGCGGAGACCGATTGCGATGGTTGCGGCGCCAGCGCCTGGTCACCAAGCAGATAGGTCGACATCGCGCGCAGATCGTCATGCGTCATGTACTGACTGCTCAGATGCACGACCGGATACATCTCGCCGAACGCCGAGCCTTGCGGCGCGATGCCCGTCGCGAAGAACGTCTGCAGGTCCGCGGCCGTCCAGCCGCGTGCTGCCAAACCATGCGGTGTGATGTCCGGTGCGGCGATCCTGCCGAGCGCCGCGCCCGTCAGCGGCCTGGCACCGTCGAGCTGACCGAACTTGCCGCGCGGCGTATGACATTCGGCGCAATGGCCGAGCGCGCTCGCCAGATAGCGCCCGCGATTCCAGTCTGCAGATTGCCCTTTAGATGCGTCCGGCAACGTGTCCTTCAGGAACACCCAGTTCCAGAAACGCACACCAAAACGCATGTTGAACGGGAACGACAACTCGGGCTCGTGGTTCGCCACGACCGCCGGCTTCTGCGCCATTAGATACGCGTAGATCGCATCGCTATCCGCGCGCGACAGTTGGCGGTAGGACGTGTACGGCATGGCCGGATACAACTGCTTGGTCGGCGTGACGCCATCGTGCAGCGCCTTGTAGAGATCGTCCGCACTCCAGTTGCCGATGCCGTGGTCCTTGTCCGGCGTGATGTTGGTGCCGTAAAAGGTGCCGAACGGCGAAGCCAGCTTTACGCCACCGGCAAACGGCGCGCCATCCGACGTGGTGTGGCAGGCGGCGCAATCGGCGGCTTTCACGAGGTAGCGGCCGCGCGCGAGCGGATCGGCCGCGGTGGACTGCGGGCCCATTGCGGCGGCAGCCCGCATCGCTGCGGCAGCCCGCATCGCTGCGGCGGAGTCGTCCTGTTGGCCACAAGCGCTTAGCAACGCGGCCGTGCCGAGCAACAGCAACGCGCGGCGCACATTCTTCGAGGGAGTCATCATGCCGCGTCCTTTACAAGGCCTGGCGTGGTCATCACAACCTCCTTCACGGCTTCGTAATAGCGCACGTAGCCCGTGCAACGGCAGATATGGTCGTTCAGCGCCTCGGTGATGGTTTGCTCGACCTTGTCTTTAGCAATCGGCTGACGCTTCAGACGTTCGATCAGCACGGTCGCCGCATTGACGAAACCGGGCGTACAGTAGCCGCACTGAAAACTGAAGTGTTCGAGAAACTTCTGCTGGATCGGCGACAGTTCGACGACCTCGCCTGCTTCGTTGCGCTTCGCGTGGCCTTCGATCGTGCGGATGGTTTTGCCGTGGAAAAAATTCGCGCCCGTGATGCAGGTGCGCACTTCTTCGCTGGTGCCGTCCGGCTTGTCGACGATCACGACGCACGCGTGGCAGATGCCCTGGCCGCAGCCGAGGCGCGAGCCGGTCAGGTGCAGATACTCGTGCAGGAAGTCGATCATCATCAGACCGGCGGGCACGTCGGTCGGGCCGACGATCTCGCCGTTCACCTTGACCGACACCGGCAGCGTGCGGAAATGCGTCAACGGACGTTCGACCACCGTTGCGGCCGGCGCGCCGGCGGCAACGCCCGAGGCACCTGAAGCACCGGAAGCAGTGCGCGCGGCAGCAGCGGCCGCGGGACTGGAGGCCGCAGTAGCTGCGGTGGAAGCGGAAGCCGAAGCGCCAGAAACGGTGCCCGAGGAAGTGGCGGCGCTTGCAGCAATAGCGGAAGTTTGAGTGGGGGCCGTCATGCGAGCACCTCCTGAATACGTTGCGGGGTGACCGGCAGGTCGGTAAAGCGATGGCCGATCGCGTGCGCGATACCGTTCACGATGGCGCCGACCACCGGAATCATCACCACTTCGGCGATGCCCTTCGGCGGATCGGTCTCGGTGAGCGGCGGCAGCACTTCGCCGGTCTGGGTCCAGACGGCGACGTCGGTCGCGCGCGGCAAGTGGTAACGATTGAAATTCCACGTGCCGTTGCCAGGACCGTCTTCATAGAGCGGCAGATACTCGTGCAATGCATGGCCGATGCCCATCGCGAGGCCGCCTTGCAACTGGCCCGACACGAGTTGCGGCGAGAGCTGATTGCCGCACTCCATGATCGAGTGATGGGCGAGCAGGTCCACTTTGCCGCTCGCTTCATGCACCGACAACTCGACCAGCGTGCCGACCGCGCTGTAATACGTCACGGCCGCGTTGTTACGCTGAACCGGCGGAATGAACACGCGCTGACGATCAAGCACGCGATAGTGGTTCGGCGTGGTTTGCAGTTTCTTTTTATCGGCCGAAGCGTTGTCGCCATATCGAAGCGCAAGCCCATCGAGCGGCAGACGCTCGACAGTGCCGTCGATCTCGAAGTCCGACTCGGTCCATTGCCAGCGATTGAACACGTGCACGGTCGCACCGGTGACCAGACCCAATTCGTGTGCCTTCTTCGCGAGCTGTTCGAACGGCAGTGCTTCGAGCCCCGCCGCCGAAAGCTTGCCGTCGACCCAACGCGCGTCCTCGATGCGCACCACCAGCGGCGCGGCTTGACCACCGCCGCCGCCCTGGCTCCAGATCGCCATGGCCGCCGGCCACAAGCCGTGCGCGAAGACGACGCGTGCCGCTTCGCGCGTGCTGTGCGTGAAATAGAACGCCGAATTCGTCGCACTCGACGGCGACGCATAACCCGGCGACCAACGGGGATTCGCGGCCAGCTTGTCCTGGTCCGCTTGCGACATCATGTACGGGTCGCCGCTCGTGACGACCGGCAGATCGGGCCAATCGGTGATCGCGACATGCACGTCGGTGGCCGGCTTGCCGAGCCACTTTGCGACCGCGATCGCCTGCGAGGTCGACATGCCGGTACCGATTTCGGCCGCCGTGTGTTGCAAGCCGATCTTGCCGTCGGCGCTGAACTCGACCTTGGCGAACGAGGTTTCCGCGCCCGTGCCGAAGTCCTTTTGCACACACGCAAAGCCAACGCCATAACGCTTGCCCGGATGAGCGGCTTCGAACTCGGCCTTGCGCTTTGCGCGATTCACCCACAGCGGATGAACCTTCGCTTTCTGCAATACGTCGTCGACACGAATCGCGCCGGCGGGCACCGCGCCCTGGGTGTTCTTCATGCCCGGACGCAGCGCGTTCTTCAGACGGAAGTCGATCGGATCAAGATTCAGTTGCGCGGCGATTTCGTCGACCATCATCTCTGTCGCGGCCATGCTTTGCAGCGTGCCGTAGCCGCGTGCCGAACCAGCGTCGATTGCGCGCGAGGCGATCGCCACCGCCGAGAGATCGTTCTTCGGGAAGTAGTAGATCGATTGCGCAGCCGTCGCGCCGACCATCGCCACCGACGGCGAGAAATTGCAGCGACCGCCGCCATCCGCTTCCATCGCGGCCTTGAACGATTGCATCATGCCGGTGTTCTTATCGACGGCGATCCGGTAGTTCATCTTGAACGCATGGCGTTTCAACGACGTCTGGAACTGCTCGTAGCGATCGTTCGCAAGACGCACCGGGCGGCCGTCCGCATACATCGCGCAGACGAGGCCGTAGAACGGCACGTTGAAGTGATCCTTCGAACCGTAGCCCACCGTGTAGCACGGGTGAATGAACAGGTTCTTCACCGGGAACGCGCACTTCGCGACCATGCCGGCCGCACTGTCGGCAACTTCGGACGGCGCCTGGGTCGGCACGACCATGTGCAGCGATTGCGTCGCCGCGTCGTACCAGCAGTTCGCGTTGTCCGGTTCGAGCGCGGCGGTGTCGATCGACTGCGTGTTGTACTCGCGCTCCATGACGAGCCAGTCCGCCGACGGATGATCCAGCTCCTGCTGGATCTGGCCGGCGTGGAACATGCCCTGCTCGTCGAGCTTGCCGTGTTCGACGCCGTCCGGCCACACCGGCTGGTGCTTGCGCATCATGCTCGGGAACACCGGTGCGTCTTTCAGGCTGGAGAAGATATCGTCGTCATACGGCGTCTTGCCGCCGACGCGCACGAAGCGGAACGTGCCCCACGGATCGCGCTCGAGCGGCCCGGTTTTCGCGCCGTAACGGATGACCTGATCCTGGAACTTGAGCTTGTCTTTTGCGAAGCGGAAGCGCACGAAGTCGTGATAAATCAGGATCGCGACCGCCTGGCCGAGATATGCGGGCGTCTTGCCCGGCGGCAGCAACATGTCGTCGCCGTAGAAGGCCGGGAAGATCAGGCCGTCGCGCGTCAGATCGGCCGCCGTGACCACACGGTCGGGCTTCAGTTCGTCGCCGAGCAGCGTCAGGTCGAAGCCTTCGTAGCTGCGGTCGGCTTGCGTCGTGCGCAGGATGAAGGCGTGCGATTGCTGCTGCGGCCAGTGCGGCATGTCGGTGGCGCGGATGTCTCGCGCGAACACTTTCGAGCCCGTCACTTTGGCGATACCGTCGATGCGGAATTTCGCCTGCCCATTGGCGGCGTCCCACTGAACCGGCGTCAGAATTTTGTCTTCGAACAACGCAGCAAATGCGCGGCTGCCCATCGGCGCGATATACACCGACACACCCGCCAACACGCTGGCCTTCAGAAAACTACGACGCGAAAGGTCGAGTTTCCCCATGGACTTCTCCTTAAGTGAACACAGCGGCAACTCGTGAGCAGGACGATCGTGGAAAACGTCAGGTCTCGCGCGAGACCACGCGCGTGCTCGCGCGCGGCGAACCTGCGCTGGACGGCGATAACCACGAGGGAGGTGTTCGAACCGCGGGCGCTTGTTTGAGCCCGGGCGTACCGGCGATGTGCAGTAGCCATCACTTCGGCTGCCGCAGTCGATCTGATTGACCTTGAACTACCGTGAGTTGCCTTTTCCCTGCCCTGCAGAGGGCCAAGGGCCGGGATTATCTCGCTGTTTAGACGCACGGTGCGTCATTTTTTGTCAGCTATCTCGCAAATAACGTATTGGGTATGAATCGTTATAACAGTGGGTTTATTGCGCTGCTTGTTATCTGTCGAGGATCGGCGATGGCCGCTGTTTTGTCGCGAGCGTAACTTACTAAAACGTATTTAACTAAGCGCGCAAGATCGTGATCCCCAATGCTTCGAACGGCGCGGTAAGCACCTCTGGCGTATTCCGCTCGACGACGATCGTGCTGGCCGCCGACACATCCGCGATCTTGTACGCCGATGCCGCATTGAGTTTTTCCGCCGACGCCAGCACCACTGTTTCCGCTGCATGTTCCGCGAGCGCGCGCTTCACGTAGGCCTCCTCCATATCGCCGGTGCTCAGGCCCGCTTGCGGATGCACACCCGTGACGCCCATGAAGTAGAAGTCGGCGCGAATGTGGCTGAGCGATTCGATAGCCGCCGCACCCACGTTGACCATTGAATGCCGGAACAGACGCCCACCGATCATGATGACCTCGAGCTCCGCGTGCTCGGCCAGTTCGACGGCGATGCTCGGGCTGTGCGTGACGATCGTCGCCCGCAAATCGCGCGGCAAGTGGCGCGCCAGTTGCACGGCAGTCGTGCCGCCGTCGATGAAGGCAATCTGCCCGCGCGCGATCATGCCCGCCGCCGCCCGGCCGATCGCCGCCTTCGATGCCGATTCGATGCGCTCGCGCCCGGCAAAATCCACTGCCGCCGGCGACGCCGGCAATGCGCCGCCATGCACGCGCTGGAGCTGCCCCTCGGCGGCGAGCTCGCGCAGATCGCGGCGGATCGTGTCCTCCGAGACGTCGAACTCGACGCTCAAGGTCCTGGCGATCACCTGGCCGTCACGCTTGAGCGCTTCAAGGATCAACTGTTTTCTTTGCGATGTGAGCACGGCGGGCGTCCCGAAAGCATTTTGGCAATTTGCACGCAATTTCTTGTTTTTGCACGATATTGCACGATACCATAAATTGCATGCGGTGCAGACCGCGTTTCCCAACGGAACAGGATACGAGCCATGAACGAAATCGCCGGGCGGGTGCGGATCGTCGACGTGAAAGTGCTATCGGACGACTGGTACGTGCTGAAGAAAACCACCTTCGACTACCAACGCGCGGACGGCAGCTGGCAGCGCCAGAGCCGCGAAACCTACGATCGCGGCAACGGCGCGACGCTATTGCTGTACGACCCGCGCCGCCGCACGGTGGTGCTGACGCGGCAATTCCGCCTGCCGGCGTTCGTCAACGGTCATCACGGTATGCTGATCGAGGCGCCGGCGGGCCTGCTGGAGGCCGCCTCACCCGAAGAGCGGATTCGCGCTGAAGTCGAAGAGGAAACCGGCTACCGCGTACACGACGTGCGCAAGGTATTCGAAGCCTTCATGAGCCCGGGTTCGGTGACGGAAAAGCTGCACTTTTTCGTCGCTGAATATGATGCGGTGGCGAAAGTCGGCGCGGGCGGCGGCATTGCCGACGAAGGTGAAGATATCGAGGTGCTGGAACTGGCGGTGGACGAAGCGCTGGCAATGGTCGAACGCGGCGAGATCGTCGACGGGAAGACGATCATGTTGTTGCAGTACGCAAAGTTGAATCTGTTCGGCGCGTAAGTGTTGGCTCGCAGGTCGTTCGGCGAGATCGACCGCGGCGGCGGCGGTGCGCATGGGCATTTACGCGCAATGTGGCGAGCGCCTCGCTCCCGCTACGGCCGTTCTGTCCGCGGCCTCGCCACAAACCTCGGCATTTCAGACTAATCCCACGCGACTTTGGGAAAAGGATGATATGTCGATGAACGTCAAAAAAATATCCTTACGGGTCCTTTTAAAGCCTGCCTGCCGCGCGGTCATTGCGAGGCAGTTCTTAAACGGGAAAACCATTTCCGTCAGTATATTTTTTACTTCGTCAGCGTCATAAAGCCGGCGAATGATTTGAGGTTTAAGTGGATTCTCTTAATTCAGCGAACAGATTCATGGCCGGTTTCTTTTTCGGCATCGTGGTCGCCGCAGTCGTAATGGTATTGCTGTGCAATGCCGGTGAATTTTCACCGTTTATCGCGAAACTGCATGCTTTGGAACAGGTCATCCTGACCGTGCTCATTTCGATCGTCATCGTCGATGCAAAACCATTGGCTTATAAGACCGTCTGGCGTGACCGCCGCTGCAGCTTCATACTCGACGAAGATCTAACCGCGACAATTCGCGGCAGAACCTTCGGCATTCCCGCCGGCGTGGTAGTCGGGATTCTGATTCAGAACTACGTGATGAACTGATCTCCCGCCGCACGGGAAAGCGATATCCATCACACCCGGCCCTGCAGTCATCATGCAGCCCACCGCCGGCACGTCCTGCCACCCTCTAGAATTTATGCCGTATCGCCGCGCGCACCACGACCTGCTTCGACGTCGACGACGGCGACTGGGTGCCGGGCGTGAAGGCATCGTCCAGAATTGAGAACGTGGCGTCGCCGGTCACCTGCTGATATTCGCCCTGAATGTACACGTCGGTGCGTTTGGACAGGTTGTAGTCCGCCATCAAACCAAACGAATGAATCTTCGGCTTCACGCCGCCGTTCGAGGCGTCGTAGGTTTCGATCGTGTACACGTACTGCGCGCCGACGAACAGTATCGGCGAAATCTGATACTTGCCGTTCACCTCGAAGTTCTGATACTTGAGCGAGTTCAACAACACGCCCGGCGGCACGAGCGGCGTCACGCCGAGAAAGCCGTTGCCGGTCGGGTCGAGATAGTTCGAGTTGGTGTACACGAAGCCGGCAGTGGCCGGGCCAAAGGTGTAGGTGATGCCGCCGCCGAACACGCGCATGCGAGCCGCGATAAAACTGGCGTCGTTCGCGGTGATCGCGCCGTTTGAGCCGTTGCCGGGGTTGTCGGCCTGCAGATAAGCCGCGGCCACCAGCAGTCCGCCGTAGGTGTACTGGCCGCCGAAACTGTACGCGCGATTGTTGGCGAAGCCGGTGTCGTTGCTGAAGCTGTAGACGCCGCCGAACTGGAAGCCCGAGATCGACGGGCTGGTGTACTTGACGCTGTTGTCGAGACGGAACGAGTTGTCGGTGTTGTCGTTATCGTACGGGTGCGAGAACAGTGAACCGGCCCAGTTGCCGTTGGCCGTGGTCTGCGCCAGAAAGTCGACCACCGAGTCGTACTGGCGGCCGAACGTCAAGGTGCCGTATGGCTCCGAGCTCAAGCCGACGAACGCCTGGCGGCCGAACATCCGGCCGCCCTGGTTAAGCCGCCCGGAACTGACGTCGAAGCCGTTTTCGAGCTGGAAGATCGCCTTCAGGCCGCCGCCCAGTTCCTCGGCGCCCTTCAAGCCCCAACGGCTGCCTTGCGCAAAACCGCTCGCGAGTTCATAGACATGGCCGTGGCCGACATTGTTGGTGTAGTTGATGCCTTCATCGAGCACGCCGTACAGCGTCACGCTCGTCTGGGCAAAAGCAGGCAGGGAGAAAACCGCCAACGAAGTGGCGGACAAAGCGGTGGAGACAGCCAGCGCGAACACTTGCTTGTTCATGATGATCTCCCTGAGCTCGAGCAATGGGACAACTCGATCCGACCGCTTTCTTTTTGACGCTAGTCGAGGCGTTTATCGACCCCGACGCGCTTTAAGGAAATCCTCACACGCCGTTACGTCGCCGTCCATCGGGTGTCGCGCGCATATCTCAAAACGTTGCGAAATCTCCACTGCCTAGGGCAGCCCCTTTTTTCGCAGCGCTTATTCAGGTAAACGGCGCCGCGCCGCCGGGACTTAAGCTGGCTGTCGCATTGGCCGCGCCGGCGCTGCGCGTTTCGACGCGGTTTTGTCATCGAAGGAAATATAATCGAAAGCTTTTGCGGCGCTGCAGCGGAACTCTGCGCCCTCAAACGGGTCATTTTTACTGGCCTCTGCAGCCGCGCCTCGCGTGGCTGGTTCAAGCGGCTACGCGGTTGGTCACCCCACGGGTCGTGCATCCTCGGGGCGGCCACCTGCGGGGCGGCCATCCGCGGGGCGGCCATCCGCCGCAACACCTAATCCAATTTCAAAAGCTTTGTGAGACGCCTGCCGCGCTGGACTAGCGCGCCGTCGCACGGGGCTGCTTTTGGCACCACATAATGCAAAAGTCGCAATCCCGCTTGATCGAGCTCGATTTTTTTCGCGGGCTGGTCCTCCTGATCATCGTCGTCGATCACATCGGCGGCAGCATTCTGTCGCGCGTCACGCTGCATGCCTATGCGCTGTGCGATGCGGCTGAGGTCTTCGTGTTCCTCGGCGGCTTCGCCACCGCGACGGCCTACGCGGCGCTCGCCGAACGGCGTAACGAGGCGACCGCGCGCAGCCGCTTCCTGCGCCGCTCGCTCGAAATCTATCGCGCCTTCCTCATCACTGCCGGCTTGATGCTGCTGGTCAGCGCGGTGCTGACCGCGTTCAGTATCGACGGCCCGAATCTCGCCACCACCGACCTCGACGATCTGATGGACACGCCCGTGGCCGCCCTGCGCGACATTCTGCTGTTCCGCCGTCAGCCGTATCTCGCTTCCGTGTTGCCGATGTACGCGTTCTTCGCACTGCTGGTCCCGATGATCCTGCCGCTCGCGCGCAGCAAGCCATGGCTGCTGCTGGCCGGCAGCGTTGCGCTGTGGGCAGGCGCACCGGCGATCGACGCCTACCTGCCCGCCGCGCCGGACATGCACTGGGATTTCAACCCGTTTGCCTGGCAGTTGCTGTTCGTGCTCGGCGTGCTGGCACGTTGCCAGCCGGTTTATCAGCGGATCAGCGCGCACCGTCTCGGCTGGCTGGTCAGCGTGCTGGCGTTCGCCGTGGTCGCCGCCGCGGCCTACTACAAGCTCTTTATTGAGCGCGAGCCGCTCGATGCCAGCTTCAAGCAAAATCTCTCCTATCTGCGCGCCGTCAATTTTCTGGCGATTGCCTGGCTCGTCGCGAACCTGATCCAGCTCGGCTGGGCAAGGAAGCTCGCTCAATGGATGCCGTGGGTCGGCATGATCGGCCGCAAAGGGCTGCTGTGCTTTATCGCGGGCGCCGTGATTTCGCTGGTCGTCGATTCGCTGCTGTATGCCGCGACTGACGGCTATCTGAACTATCCCCTCGGGCTGGTAGCGGATGCATGTGCTGTCGGCGCGCTGTTCGCCGTCGCGAGAGCATCTGAACCGCTCAAGCGCTTCGCGACGCACCTCTGGAGCTTGCGTCTCAGAACGTCGCCCTGAGTGAGCGTTTTCACTGCCGATCCTGATAGCATGACGGCCGCGCGCGACCTGCGCGGCGGCCTCTTACTCTGACATGCGTCTATTCCTACATTCCGCACTCCTCGCGCTGTGCGCCGCTGTCGGCGCGCCGGCGAGCGCCAGCACCGTCATCAGCCGAAGCTTCCATTCCGAAGCGCTCGGCCGCGACTGGGCGTACACGATCTATCTGCCCACCGGCTATCGCCACGACGCCGCACGCATTCCCGTGCTCTACCTCCTGCACGGCAACAACGGCGACGCCAACGACTGGCTCACGCAAGGCCACCTGCAAACCGCCGCCGACGCACTGATCGAGCACAAGGAGATGCCACCGGTTGCGATCGTGATGCCGCAGGGCGGCACGGACTGGTATGTCGATCGCAAGGAGAAGATGGAAACCGCGTTCTTCGGCGATCTGCTGCCCGAGATCGAAACACGCTACGCGGTCGCAACGCAGCGTAACGGGCGGATGATCGGCGGCGTTTCAATGGGCGGTTTCGGCGCGTTGCGCTACGCCATGACGCAACCGGAGCTGTTTTGCGGCGCACTCCTGCTGAGCCCCGCGATCTATGCGAACGAGCCGCCGCTCGCTTCGGCGGCGCGCCGCGTCGGTGTGTTCGGCGACCGGCAGTTCGATCCGCACGTCTGGCATGCGCTCAACTATCCGGCGCAATGGGAGCGGTACATGAGCCAGCCGTATCGCCTGCCGATGTTCATCGCCGCCGGCGACGACGACCTGGCGATCCAGGCCGATGCGTCATCGCTTTACACGCACCTTCGGCTGGCGGGGAATCCGGCGGCGCTGCGCATCATCGACGGCGGCCACACCTGGGATGTCTGGAGCACGCTGTTGCCCGCCGCGCTGAAATACACGGTTGGCTGCGTCAAACAATCGGCGCGCGATCAGGACAAGTAATCAGAAAAAATAAGCCGGCAAATCAGCAATCCTGATTGCGCCGGCAAAGTGTGTGCAACAAGTGCGTGCAACTATTGCACGAGGTCGGTCCACAGCACCACCAGAACGGTCATGAGCGCGGGCCCGATGAAGAGGCCAAGCAAACCGAACGTCTCCGCCCCGCCGAGAATACCGAATAGCACGAGCAGGAAAGGCAATCGCGTCGAGTTGCCGATCAGCACCGGCCGCACGAAATGTTCGGCGACGAACACCACAACCGAGCCGAACACAGCAAGCGCGACGGCCGCGGCAACCGAGCCTTGCGAGAACAGCCACAAGGCCGCGAGGCCGAACGTGAGCGGTGCGCAGAACGGCAGCATCGCGGCGATCGCCGTGACGAACGCGAGCAGCGCGACGTGCGGCAAGCCGGTCACGAAATAGGCGACGCCCAACAACACCCCCTCGCCGAGCCCGACCACCACCAGCCCCGACACCGTGCCGCGTACTGCCGCGGCCATGCGCGCGAGCAACTGCGCGCCGTCGTCGCCGAAGCCGCGCCGCACGCCTTTCATCAGCGAGCCGGACAGACGCGGCCCCGCCTGAAAGATCACGAACAGCGTGATTAGCATGAAAGCGAACACCATCACGCCGTGCGCCGCGCGCGCGCCGAAGTGGCGGCCGAGCGTCATCACCGTGGTGCTGTGCAGCCCCTTCATTGCCGCCGAGTCGCGCAGCGGCTGGGCGAGATTGGCCTGCCACCAGGCTGAAACCTGTTGCACGCCGAACGGCAAGCGCTGGATGACGTCCGGCATCGGAATACCATTTTCCTGCGCGGCCTGGAACCACTCATTCATGTCATGGGCTTCGCGCAGCGCCTGGGCAATGCCGACACCCACCGGCAGGACCACCAGCAATGCGATCGCAAGGGTTAGCGCCGTGGCGATCAGCGTCGTGCGGCCAGCAAGCCAGCGGTTGCCTGCCGCCGTTTGCAAAAGCGGCCACAGCGCGATCGCAATGACACCCGCCCAGGCCGCCACCGCAATGAAATCGCGCACGACCCACAGCGCCAGCAACACGAGTGCGATATACAGGACGAGTGAAGCCGCTTTCTGCTTTTTCAGGCAATCAGGCGGTGTCGGCAATTCGGGCGGCGCTACGGGGGGGCGTGAAATCATGTGGGCTCTTGAGTTCTTGTGGATATGCGCGCGTGACGACCGGAAAAATGCAAACCCGCTACACTTGCGTCGCACGGTTGCTCATCAATAACCACATCTTAAAGGAAGCACCGGCGCCCTTCGCAGGCAGCATGCTCGTCGCACTGGGTACAACACTGCGTTGCAAAAATCCACGCTATCGCAAATTCACCTCGCATATATCCCGCAAAGGCCCGTCGTTTCGGGTAAGCGTGAATGTCAAGTTTCATTGTTGCTGTTTAGAGAACACTGTTTCAACCGCGGCACAATGGCTATCCGCCTCGCACGGGACTACATTCGGCACACCACAATACGGAGCCGACGATGATGACCTTAGAGTCCATCCCCCTTGACGGAACCAATGGCGTACGCATCGAAATTCTCGAGCGCTCCGACACCACGCTGGTGATCCGCTGGGTCGAACCGGGGCGCTGTCATTACGGCGAGCAGCGTTGGCGGCGGCGCTCGGCGCATACGTCGGGAACGTGCGCGGTGACACGACGCAAGATCCGCCGCGGCGACGCGGTGTTCAAACCGGCTGAACGGCCGGCTCCTTCGAATGCTTCTGCAATGATTTGTGCTGAGGTGTTGGGCGAACTGGTTGAAGCCTGAAGTTTTTTGCCTCGGCGACACGTGGCTGCCGTGAGCTTACGGTCCCTGCTGCCGTAGGCCTCCTTCATGAATTATTGGCGCAGGCTCTCCGCCGCGCTGCCCGCTTTTTCAGGCGCTCTCCAACACGCCCGGCGCCGCTCGTCAACTCACCGCCTATAGGTCTATAACGGCCGCTACGGAAGGCCGCTGGCATTGGCGGGCAGCCACTCTGCTGGCCCGCCTCCCAAAGCCTGATTGCGGTGCTTGGCCACGTGCGTTAAGGTGAACCCCGATGCGCCAGGCCACCACGCCTGTCAGACGCGCAGCGTTAAATGAATGCACCGCATCCCATTCGAACGCGCCGCAGCCGTCTCGCGGCAAACGAGAGGCGACACCATGGCAGAAGACACGCACGAACCCCGCGCCGCAGCGGTTTCTCCCGCCCCGCTAGTTGCACCGCAACAATTCTCTCTGGACGTCCTGCTCGAGAAATACGCCAAAGGCGACGAGCAATCGGCTGACGACGTATTCAAACGCGTCGCCCGTGGCGTCGCTCAGGCGGAACCGGAAGCCCTGCGCGAGTCGGTGGAAGCGCTCTTTGCCGATAACCTGCGGCACGGCGCGCTCGGCGCCGGACGCATCATGAGCGCGGCGGGCACGGGCATCGCCGCCACGCTCATCAACTGCTTCGTGCAACCGGTCGGCGACGCGATTCAGGGTGTCGACGAACAAGGCCTGCCCGGCATCTACGTGGCGCTGCTGCAAGCCGCCGAAACGATGCGCCGCGGCGGTGGCGTCGGCTACAACTTCTCCGCGATCCGGCCCAAGGGCGCCCGCGTTCATACCACCAGTTCGTCGGCGTCCGGGCCGTGCAGCTATATGGACGTGTTCGACGCGTCATGCCGGACCGTGGAAAGCGCCGGCTCGCGGCGTGGCGCGCAAATGGCCGTGCTCGACTGCAATCACCCCGATCTGATCGAGTTCATCGAGGCGAAGCATTCGAAAGGCCGTTGGAACAACTTCAATGTGTCGGTGGGCGTCACCGACGAATTCATGCGCGCGGTCGAAGAAGATCAGCCCTGGCAACTCGTGCACCGTGCCGAGCCCTCCCCCGCGCTGCGCGCGGCAGGCGATGTGCGGCAACGCGAGGACGGCCTGTGGGTCTATAGCGAAAGGCCGGCACGCGAGATATGGGACCGCGTCATGCGCTCCACGTACGACGTCGCCGAGCCCGGCATCGTGTTCATCTCGCGCATGAACGAGGACAACAATCTACGCGCCGTCGAAACCATCCGCGCCACCAATCCGTGCGGTGAACAACCGCTGCCGGCCTACGGCTGCTGCAACCTCGGACCGTTGAACCTCACGCGCTTCGTGGTCAATCCGTTCGCTCAAATGAAAGGCCGCAAGCCTTCGTTCGACTGGGACGGTCTCGCCAAACGCACTCGCATCCAGGTGCGTTTTCTCGACGACGTGCTCGACGTCACGCTATGGCCGCTGCAACAGCAATATGACGAGTCGCGCGCCAAGCGGCGCATCGGCGTGGGCTTCACCGGCTTAGGCGATACGCTGGTGATGCTCGGCCTGCGCTACAACTTGCAGGAAGGCCGCGACTTCGCAGTGCGCATCGCCCAGTTGATGCGCGACGAGGCCTATCGGGCGTCGGTGGAACTGGCGCGCGAGCGCGGCGCGTTTGAGTTGTTCGACGCCGCACGCTATCTGGAAGACGGTACGTTCGCCTCGCGCCTGCCCGACGACATCAAGGACGCGATACGCCAGGACGGCATCCGCAACAGTCATTTGCTGTCGATCGCGCCGACGGGCACCGTCAGTCTCGCGTTCGCCGACAACGCGTCGAACGGCATCGAGCCGGCCTTCTCGTGGACCTACACGCGCATGAAGGTGATGGCCGACGGCGGCCGCGAGTCGTTCGATGTCGAAGACTACGCGTATCGCCTTTATCGCGAGCTCGGCGGCGACGTGAAAAACCTTCCCGACTACTTCGTCAGCGCACTCGAAATGTCGGCCCGCGACCACCTCGACATGATGGCCGCCGTGCAGCCGTACGTGGACACGTCGATCTCGAAGACGGTGAACGTGCCGGCGGACTATCCGTTCGAAGCGTTCGAAAGCCTGTACTTCGACGCGTGGAAAAACGGTTTGAAAGGGCTCGCCACGTACCGCCCGAATGAAACGCTCGGCGCGGTGCTGAGCGTCAGCCCGCCGCCGCAAGCAGACGATACGCTGACCGAGACCGATCAGGATCCGCTGCGCATCGCGATCGATCATCGGCCCAAAGGTGAATTGCCGGCGATCATCGAAAAGGTCGAGTACCTGACGCAAGCCGGCAAGAAGTCGCTTTACGTGGCGGTCTCGTTCATCGAAGTGACGGGACGGCTGGGCGGTGAAGAAGTCACGATCGAACGCCCCATCGAGTTCTTCATTCCGACCGGGCAGCGCGACGAATCGCAACAGTGGATCACGGCGACGATGCGTTCGCTGTCGCTCGCGGCACGCGGCGGTTTTGTCGCGCGCAACCTGCAGGATATGCGCAAGGTGTCGTGGGATCGCGGGCAGGTGCGGCTCGGCGAGGTGCAGCGTCTCGACGGCCATCGCACGCCGCGCTGGCACGATTCCGAAGTGGCGGCGCTCGCGTTTGCGATCCAGCAGATTCTGCACCGCCGCGGCTTTCTCGATGCCGAAGGCAATCAGGTGCCGTCGCGGATGCTGGCGCGTTTGCCGCGTGGGCAGATGAAGGCCGAGACGGCGTTGCCGGCGGATTTCGGTATCCGTCCGCCTCCTGGCGAGGCTGACGAAGCAGCCTTGACGCAACCCGGCGGTATGCAAGGCTTGCACACCATGCTCGGCCGCAAATGCGGCTCGTGTGGAGCGAATGCGGTAATTCGCAAGGATGGGTGCGACTTCTGTACGGCGTGTGGTGAGGTCGGTGCGTGCGGGTGAGTGACAGCTAGTTACAACGCAGACGCGGCCGCCGATATCGGACGGCTGCGCCAACCCACGCGTCAACCGACTCGCGCGTAATACAGATTCTGCGGATGCTTCGCTTCGGCGAAAAAGAACCAGCGTTCCGCCACGAGGCCCGCGTATTGCACGAGACACGCCGCGGCCAGCAAGCCGAGCGAGACGCCGATCGGATGCAGGCCCGCGCCCAGCGCCATCAGCACAACTGGTACGGCAAACGCGGCCGCGAGGAACCCCCACTTGACGCCGCGCAGCGTCCCCGCCGATTTGCCGTGAAAGAACTCGCGCAGATTGAACGCGCCAGCGGTGAAGCCACGCGAGATCTGCACGAGCTTCGGATTCTGAATGCCGGTCGCGCTCTGCACGGTGGACTTCGGCCGTAAGCGCGCATTGCGCACGAGCGATGCCGAGCGGCTCGCGCAGCCCGCGAGTGTCAGGACGCAGGCACAGATTGCGAGCCCCACTGTCAGCGCGGGCGCGAACCACGCGGTCAGCGCCGTCGCCAGTGTGAAGCCGGACGCGCAACCGAGCAGCACGAAGTTGACCAGCGTGAGCGGCGTGGCCCATTCCTGCAGGAAGCGCAGGCATGCGTAGATCATCGCCGAGCAGACGAACAGCGCGGCGCTCGCCAGTACGCCGAGCCAGCCTATCGCGAGTGACCACGGTGAGCCGAACCCGTGCGCGACGCCGTAGAAAAACGCGCAGGCGAGAAACGCCGGCAGGCACAGACATTCGCGCGACAACCACGACGTACGCCACATCGCGACCGCGCGCCATGCGCGCTCCGGATGCCCGAGATGGAAGAACGAAGCGATCAGCCCGAGGCCACCCAACACGACCGACAAGCCCGCACCGGTGACATAGAACCCAACCGCGGGCGCGGTGACGAGTCCCAGATGCGCAGCCGTCTCCACACCGACGAGCGCGATCAGCAGGCCCTGTGCCGCGCCGCTCAACGTCGTGAGAAAAACCACTGAAAAAGCCGGATTCATCGCGAGGTCCTTTAGATACGCGTCGCCATCGACGCAAGATGCAGTTGGCCGTGTTCGAGTTGCGCATCAAGTGATTCGGGCGCCTCAAGGGCCACACCTGTGTCTTGGCACGAGCAGGCGCCGCTGCCGCAACCCGATGCCGACGTCGTGATGCGCGGCAAATAGTGGTTCGCCGGTTTGGTGTTCCACTCAGGCATCAGTTGATAACCGCCCCGCTCTTTGATTGCCTTCGACACCACCGACTCCGGATCGTGGATATCGCCGAACAGTCGCGCTGAAGTCGGGCACGCGAGCACACACGCGGGTTGCCGGTCGCGTTCGGAGAGGTTTTCATCGTGAATGCGATCGACGCACAGCGTGCACTTGGTCATCTCCTTGCGCGCTTCATCGAGTTCGCGCGCACCATATGGACACGCCCACGCGCAGTATTTGCAGCCGATGCATTTGTCGAAATCGACCAGCACGAGACCGTCTTCCTTGCGCTTGTAGCTGGCGCCGGTCGGACACACCGGCACGCACGGCGGGTCCTCGCAGTGCAGGCACGACTTCGGGAAGTGGATCGTGTCGGCGTTCGGGAAGCTGCCGGCTTCGAAGCTCTGCACGCGATTGAAGAAGGTGCCGGACGGATCCGCGTCGTACGGATTGAGATCGGCCAGACTGCCCGACTCGCCCGACGTATTCCACTCCTTGCAGCTCGTCACGCAAGCCTGGCACCCCACGCACACGTTCAGGTCGATCACTAACGCCATCTGAGTCATTAAAGGCTCCTTGCTGCTTTACTGCGTTATTCGCGCGTTGCCCGCCGTTCTGCGGTGCCCGGGTTTCGCATTGCTCGCGTGCGAATCCTGCGATTCCTGCATCACTTGCGCCCCACCGCACCACGCAGCCGTGCCGCGAATTCGCCGCGCCCCGCGAAATAGGTCTGCACGACCCGCGATATCACCCCGTTCGATCCCGGCAACGCGGGCATCGCACCGAACTGCGGCAGCGTATGACGCGCGTCCGCTTCCGCGGGATAGACGCGCACGCGCACGTCGTACCACGCGGCCTGGCCTGTCACCGGGTCCGAATTCGAAAGACGCGCGGCGGCTTCGTCGCGACCGGGCAACTCGTCGGTGATGAGGTGATTGAGCAGGAAGCCGCGCTGCGATTCGTTCGCGTCCGCGCCGAGGTTCCATGCGCCCGACGCCTTGCCGATCGCATTCCAGGTCCACACTGTCCCCGGCTCGACGGTCTCGCTAAAGCGCGCCATGCAGCGCACCCGGCCCCATTGCGATTCGGCATAGATCCAGCTACCGTCGGCAATGCCGTTTTCGGCCGCCATCAGCGGATTCATGTAGAGATAGTTCTCGCCATGAATCTGCCGCAGCCACGCATTCTGCGAATCCCACGAGTGATACATCGCCATGGGCCGTTGCGTCACCGCGGCCAGCGGAAAACGCGTGAGATCGGTGGAATCGCTTTCGAGCGGCGCATACCAGAACGGCAGCGGATCGAAATACTTTTCGACCCGCGCCCGCAGATGCTCCGGCGGTTGCCTGCCGCTCCTGCGGCCTTGCGCGGCGAGCCTGAACTTCTGCATGACGTCGGAGTACAACTGGATCAGGATCGGCTCGTTGAATTTACGGAAGCCGTTTTTCACCGCCCAGTCGAGATACGGTCCGTTGCAGTTGCGCATGTATTGGAGCGTCTCCGGCAAGCGGTAATGGAACACGCAGTTGTTCTTTGCATACTGTTCCCACTGCTGCGGATTCGGCTCGCCCACCAACGCCTTGTCGCCGTCCTTGCCGCGCCAGCCGATCAGAAAGCCCACGCCGGAAGCGGGCGTCGTCGTGTGATTGACGATGAAGTCGGGATAGTCCCGAAAGCGGCGCGTGCCTTCAGCCGTCGTGAAGGCGGGAAACTTGAGGCGCGAAGCGAGTTCGATCAGCACTTCCTGAAACGGCTTGCATTGACCCGTCGGCGGCACGACCGGCACGCGCACGGAATCCACGGGACCGTCGAATTCGGAGATCGGCCGGTCGAGCATCGACATCGCGTCGTGCCGCTCGAGATAGGTCGTGTCCGGCAGGATCAGATCGGCGAATGCGGTCATCTCCGACTGGAACGCGTCGCACACCACGAGAAACGGAATCTTGTACTCGCCGTTCGCGTGCTTGTCGGCGAGCATCTCGCGCACCTTCATCGTGTTCATCGACGAATTCCAGGCCATGTTAGCCATGAAAATCAGCAGCGTGTCGATGGGATAGGGATCGCCACGCCAGGCATTGGTGATCACGCTATGCATCACGCCGTGCACGGCCAGCGGATATTCCCAGGAGAAGGCCTTGTCGATGCGAACCGGGCCGCCGTGTTCGTCGATGAACAGGTCTTCAGGCGCGGCGGGCCAGCCGAGCGGACCGGTGGCGAGCGGCGTGTTCGGCTTGACGGCGTCCGGACTGTTCGGCGGTTTCGCCGATGGCGGCACCGCGCGAGGAAATGGCGACTTATGACGAAAGCCGCCTGGGCAGTCGATCGTGCCCATTAGCGACATCAGCACCGCCAGCGCGCGGATCGACTGGAAGCCGTTGGAATGCGCGGCCAGCCCGCGCATCGCGTGAAAAGCGACCGGATTGCCGGTGACGGTCTCGTGCGTCTCGCCCCACGCGTCGGTCCATTGGATCGGCAGCGTGATCCGGTGGTCGCGGCTGGTCTGGATCATTTCACCGGCGAGGCGGCGAATTGTGTCCGCGGCAATGCCGGTGATCTCGGCGGCCCACTCCGGCGTACAGTCGGCCACGCGTTCGCGCAGCAAGGCGAACGACGGCGTGACCGGCGTGCCGTCCGCGAGCGCATAGCGGCCGTCGAGCGCGGGCGTCACACCGGGTGCATGGTGCGGCACGGCGCGCGCGGCTGCGGCGTCCCACCAGAGATGGTTCTGCGGAAACAGAGGATTGCCAACCGGTCTATCCGGATCGCGCACGAACAGGCCGAAGTTTTCGCTGGCTTCGTCGAGATCGACAAGCTCCGCCGCATTCGTATAACGCTGCACGAACTCGTGATCCCAGGCGTCGGCCGCGATCAATTCGTGTAGAAAGGCCATGAACAGCGCGCCATCGGTGCCGGGTTTGATGGGCACCCATTCGTCGGCAATCGCCGCATACCCGGTACGGATCGGATTGATCGCGATGAAGCGCCCACCCGCGCGCTTGAACTTCGAAATGGCGATCTTGAGCGGATTCGAATGATGATCTTCCGCCGTGCCGATCATGAAGAAAAGTTTGGCGCTGTCGAGATCAGGACCGCCGAACTCCCAGAACGAGCCGCCGATCGTATAGATCATCCCGGCGGCCATGTTGGCCGAGCAGAAGCCGCCATGCGCCGCGTAATTAGGCGTGCCGAACTGTTTGGCGAAGAGGCCGGTAAGCGCCTGCATCTGGTCGCGTCCGGTGAACAGCGCGAATTTCTTCGGATCGGTGGCGCGAATCGCGGCGAGGCGCTTTTCGAGCATGTCGAACGCGACCTCCCACGACACCGGCTCGAACTGCGCACTGCCCCGCTCCGCGCCTGCCTTGCGCATCAACGGCTGGGTCAGGCGCGCGGGCGAGTACTGCTTCATGATGCCCGAGGCGCCCTTCGCGCAGATCACACCCTGGTTCAGCGGATGCTCGGGGTTGCCGTCGATATAGCGCACCTCGCCTTCACGCAGATGCACGCGGATGCCGCAGCGGCAGGCGCACATGTAGCAAGTGGTGGTCTTGATCTCCAGCCGTTCGTCCTGCGTGCGGGCGTGGTGTTCCATGCGGGATCTCCGTCGCGGCTCCGGCTGTGTCGAAGCGATGTGGATTCGATACCGACCATCCTATTCGCCACGAGCCTACAAGGGAAATCGCGATTTTCGAGAGAAACTATCCGCTGGGCTGATGGTTTCAGTTTGCCTTCAAATGTCAGATCGGCGTCAACACCGCGTCGCCCGCAAAATGGCGTCTGGCGTTGGTCAGGAAATTGTCGACCGAAGCCGCGATCGCCTCCGGCGAGCGGCCGCCCACATGCGGCGTCAGGACTACGTTGCGCAGCGTCAGCAAGGCTTCGGGCGGATGCGGCTCGCCCTCGTAGACGTCGAGACCCGCGCCGGCGATCGTGCCGGCGGCAAGCGCATCCGCCAAAGCAGCGGTATCCACCACACTGCCGCGAGAGACGTTGACCACGAAACCGTCCGGCCCGAGTGCGTCCAGCACCGCCTTGTTAATCAGATGACGCGTACCGCCGCCGCCGGGCGTCGCCACCACCAGAAAGTCGCACCAGTGCGCCAGACCCTGCACGTTGTCGAAATAGCGCAGCGGCGAGCCTTCGCGCGGTTTGCGGTTGTGGTAGCCGATTTCCATATCGAACCCGCCGCCACGCCGCGCGACCTTCTCGCCGATATTGCCGAGCCCGACGATGCCGAGCCGCTTGCCGGAAACGTTCGGGTGCATCGGCAACGTGTCGCGCCAGGCGCCCTTGCGGGTGGCCTGATCGAGTTGCGGCACGTCGCGCACCACCGCAAGCAGTAAGGCGAACGCGTGATCGGCCACACAGTGATCGTTGGTGCCCGCGCCGTTGACCAGCACGATGTCGCGCGAACGGGCGTGGTCGACAGCGAGGTTTTCGTAGCCGGCGCCGAGCGCGCTGACAAACTCGAGTTGTGGCATCCGGTCGATTTCCGCGGCGGTCAGCCCGGTCGTGCCGTTGGTCAGCACGGCACGGATCGTCTCGCCGTGCGTGGCGATCGCGGCGGCCCGCTGGGTGGCATCGGGTGCATAGACGACGTGGAAAGCAGTCTCGACGCTGGCGCGACTTGCGTCTTTCAAGGGGATCAGAACCAGCAGGGATGGCTTCATGGCGGACGTTTTTTCTTAAGGCTGTGACGGACGGAGGATGCGACGAGTGAGTGTAACAAGCCTCCCGTGGCCCTGCTGGCGTGCGATCACGGGCGGTCTCAATCAAAAGGCCCGGTTGCAAACCTGCTGCCGTGCAGCCTAAAGTCTCATCCGAACCACGCCGTTATCTTCGTGAATGGACCGGCGCGGACAGGATGCGTCATGCGTCTTTCTTTTAAGCCAAACCGAAGCCGCTTTAGAATAGCCGGAACTCCGACCACGGGAATCTCATGCTGGACACCCTGCCACGCGGCTCAGCGCCTGCCAACGACGCCCCGCAGGAAGCCCCCTCGGGGGACGATTCCGAAATGTTCGAACTCGCGCCCGTCTCGCTCTGGCTCGAGGACTTCAGCGGCGTGCGGGCGCTATTCGACGCCTGGCGGGCCCAAGGTGTGACGGATCTGCGCGCCCATTTCGTCGAATATCCGGCCCTTGTCGCCGAATGCGCGCACAGCATCCGCGTCATCAAGGTCAATCAGAAGACGCTGGCGCAATTCGAGGCCGCCGACTTCGAGGCGCTCACCAGCAATCTCGCTTCCGTGTTCCGCGACGACATGCTCAAGACTCACCTCGAAGAGCTATGCCAGTTGTGGGCCGGCCAGGCGCATTTCACGAGCCAGACGGTCAACTACACGCTCGGCGGACGGCGCCTCGACGTGCTGCTCAAGGGCGCCGTGCTGCCCGGCCATGAAGAACGCTGGGACCGCGTGCTCGTGTCCGTCGAAGACATTACCGAACTCGAAGGCGCGCGGCATCGCGTGACGCTTGCCGAACAGTATGTGCGCGGCCTGTTCGAATATTCGCCGGTCTCGTTGTGGGTGGAAGATTTCAGCTCGGTCAAGCGTCTGCTCGACGACGCGCGCTCCGCCGGCATCAGCGATTTCCGCGTGTTTACTGACGTGCATCCCGAGTTTGTCGAGCGCTGCATGCAGGAAATCCACGTGCTCGACGTGAACCAGCACACGCTCGACATGTTCGTGGCAAAAGACAAAAAAACGCTGCTGGCGCGCCTGCCCGACGTCTTCCGCGACGACATGCGGCCGCATTTCCGCGAGCAGTTGATCGATCTATGGGACGGCAAGCTGTTCCAGCAGCGCGAGGTGCTCAATTATTCCCTCGACGGCAACGAGGTGCACGTGCACCTGCAGTTCTCCATACTGCCGGGTCATGAAAAGAATTGGGACCTGGTGCTGGTGGCCCTCACCGATATTACGGCGCGCAAAAAGGCCGAAGCTTACCTGGAGTTCCTCGGCAAGCATGACGTGCTGACCAAGCTGCGCAACCGCTCCTTTTACGTGGATGAACTGAACCGGCTCGAGCGCAAGGGTCCGTGGCCGGTGACGATCATCATGGCCGATCTGAACGGCCTCAAACGCGTGAACGACCAGCTCGGCCACGCGGCCGGTGACGCGCTGTTACGGCGCGCCGGCGAAGTTCTCGCCAAAGCGACGGACGCGCCGTTTCACGCGGCGCGCATCGGCGGCGACGAGTTCGCGATCCTGATGCCGGACACCGACGAGCGTGGCGGCGCCGCAATGGTCGATGCGATCCGCCAGCTGGTCGATCTGAACAACCAGTTTTATCCGGGCTCTGTGCTGAGTCTTTCGATGGGTGCGGCGACGTGCCAGCGCGGCGACCGTCTCGAAGCCGGTGTGCAACGCGCCGATCTGCTGATGTATGAGGAAAAGCACGCGCACTACGCGAACCGTCCGTCTGCGGACGCGTCGAGCGACTGACGCCCGACCGCCTCGCACGTTGGTACGGTGTAATTCGATTGTTGAAAAGGCCGCGCCGTGTCAGCGGATTGGCAGCTCAATCAGCCTGGCAGTTTGGATGCCAGCACATCGAGTTTGTGGATGCTGGGCGGCGTGGCGAATAGCTCGCCGGCCTTCGCCATTAGCGCAGCGGCCACCTTGCCGTTCAGATGCGCCTCGCGGCCAGCTTCGTCGGGGAAAGCGTCGAAAATGGCATAGGTGGTCGGTCCAAGCTTGAGACCGAACCAGGCGCTGGTAGCAGGCTCCTCCTCGACGAGCGGCAAGCCGCTCAGCAGAAAGGCCTCGACATCCTGTTCCTTGCCGGGTTTGGCTTCAAGACGAACGTACAGAGCGAGTTTGACCATGGCGCGACTCCCTGGGTGAAGTGAGGACAATGGATCCGCTTTGCCAGGCCGGCAAAGCGCTGTGAAAGGCATCGGCTCGTCAAGCACCTTAGCAAGTATAGGGCGGCGGTCGTGAAGCTGTGCCGAAGAGCATGGGGGCACATCGGGTCGCGCCAGGCAGCATCAGGCACAGGCATTCAGGTTGCATCCGCGCAGAAAAGCATGTCAGCCTTTGCCGGTTCGTACCGCCTCGCCGTAAGTGCTGACGATCCGCCGATCCTGCTCTTCCACCGAAAACAGCTCCCATTCGAGGCCGTTTACATCCTTGCTGCTCGAGTAACCTTCTACTGAATCGTCCTCGAAGCCGACGTGCCGAAGCTGCCCACCGTTATCCGGCATCTCGTTGATCGAAAAGTTGAGCAGCTCGGTTCGCCACATCGCGTAACGGCCCGGCACCACGGCCGTGGGCGGCTGGCCGAGACGGGCGCTGTAATCGTCGATGGAAGCCTCGAGGCTCGTAACGGCCAAAGCAATGTGGAAGCGTTTCATAGCGGTTTTCCCGACGGTTAAAATGAGGTGTTTCATCGTATCCGGCGCGCGCCGCCGCAACCAGTTGCGCGATCATCCCGGTATCGCTATTACCGGTTTGCGCTGCAACAGTATCCGGCGTGCCGGATGCAGGCGGCCCGGTGCGCGTCCGCTATACTCCCCGGCCCTGAAGTTTTCCGCGCCAAGTCGCGGTCTGGAAAGAAAATCATGTCGACAATTCCCGCTTGCCCGCAATGTGCAATGGAAAATACTTACCCGGATGGCGAGAATTATGTCTGCCCGGATTGCGCACACGAGTGGCCGATGAGCGCTACCCAAAGCGCGGACGAGACCGACGAACGCGTCGTCAAGGACGCCAACGGCAACCCGCTCGCCGACGGTGACGCCGTGGTGCTGATCAAGGACCTGAAAGTGAAAGGCTCGTCGATCACGCTGAAAATGGGCACCAAGGTGAAAAGCATTCGTCTGGTCGGCGGCGATCACGAAGTGGACTGCAAGATGGACGCAGGCAACTTCATGCTGAAGGCTGAGTATCTGAAGAAAGTTTGATGCATCCGGCCCGGCCTGGATCGGCCGGCAATGCAAACGAGGAGCGACACTGATGCTTTCCCACGTATTCGTCGGCATTACGGATTTCGAGCGCGCGTTCGGCTTTTATGACGTGCTGATGGAAACGCCAGGAGTGCGGCTTAAGTTTCGCGATGACGATGGCAACAAGCTCTGCGTGTGCTGCCATGCGCCGGAGACGACCTCCGCCACGCAAACAACCAGTTAAGCGCCCGGAAAGCGCAATTCGAAGCGCACCACGCCCGGCACCGGACACACCACGCGCGCCGTGCCGCCGTGCAGATGCATGATCGCCTTGACGATCGCGAGCCCCAGCCCGCTCGATTCGGTGAACTCGCTGCGCGCCGCATCCCCGCGGTAGAAGCGATCGAACAGGCGGTCCAGTTGCTCGCCAGGAATCGGCGCACCGTCGTTTTCCACCACCACAGTCGCGCCCTGCTCGTCCTGCGTGCCGCTCAAGCGCACCACCGTATCGCTCGCGCCGTATCGCACCGCATTGACGACGAGATTGTTGATCGCTCGCCGGCATAGCATCGGATTGGCCGACGCCACGCCCCGAGCCTCGACGGTAAAGCGCATGCCGCGTTCGTCGGCGAGGCCTTCGAAATAGTCTGCGATCCTGACGAGTTCATCGCGCAGATCGACCGGCTCACGGTCGATGGACAGCGCCGCATGGTCCGCATGCGCGAGAAACAGAATGTTCTCCGCGATGTGGCTCAAGCGGCTCAGCTCCTCGAGATTCGATTCGAGCAGTTGCTGATACTCGCCGGCATCGCGCGGTTTCGCGAGCGTCACCTGGGTCTGGCCGATCAAGGCGCCCACCGGCGTGCGAATTTCATGCGCCAGATCGGCGGAGAACTGCGAGAGGCGCTGGTAGCCATCGGCAAGACGGTCGAGCATGGCGTTGAAGGCGTGCGTGAGCTGGCGTAGTTCGACTGGCGCAGCCTCACTGTCGAGCCGCACCGATAAACTCGCCGGACTGATCTGCGCCGCCCGCGTGGCGATTTCGCGCACCGGCCGCAACGCGCGGCGCAGCACGTAATAGGCAAGCAGCGTGGCAGCCAGCATGCCGGTCAGCGTGGCCAGCACGATGCGATTGCGGTAGGCGGCCAGCATCCGCACTTCCTGGGTCATCGGATGCGCGGCAATCACTTCGACTTCGCTGCCATCCTCACGCGCTTTGACGGTAGCGATCGCCCAATGAACCGGCACGCCGTCCGGCAGCAGGGTCTGGCGGATATCCGAGAGTGTCGGCAAGTGGTCCGCGGTGCTAGCCTGCAGGGCAGGCACCGCGACATTGCCGGGATTCACGTCGATAAACGGCGCTTCGCCCGGACGGCGAAACAGCAGCACGTCTTGCTCCGCACCGAGCATGCTCTCGAACAGCAAAGGCCGGCTCTTCAATTCGCTAACCGAATAGAGATCGTGCACGATGCGGCTGAAATGCTCGACACGGCCGGTGAGCACCACGTCCGCGCGGCGCTGCAACGACAGCTCGGCGGAGTGGTAGAAATACATGCCCAACGTGCCGATCACCACGCACGCGATCGAGGCGAACAGCACCGTGGTGCGAGCCGTCAACGAACGTTCGGTCCACAGTTTCATGCGCCGTCGCCGAATGTGTAGCCGATGCTGCGCACCGTATGAATCAGCTTCTTTTCAAACGGATGATCGATCTTTGCGCGCAGCCGTTTGATCGCCACATCGACCACATTGGTGTCGCTGTCGAAGTTCATATCCCACACCTCCGAGGCGATCTGCGTACGCGACAACGCCTCGCCCTGGCGGCGCACCAGCAGATGCAACAGCATGAATTCCTTATTGGTCAGCGGAATCTCGACGCCTTCGCGCGTCACCTTGCGGCGCAGGACGTCGAGCTTGAGGTCGGCGATCTCGAACACATCGCTCTCGCGGATCACGCCGCGGCGCAACAGCGTGCGGATGCGCAACACCAGTTCGGTGAACGAGAACGGCTTGACGAGGTAATCGTCGGCCCCGAGTTCGAGGCCGCGAATGCGGTCGCTGACGTGATCGCGCGCGGTCAGAAAAATGACAGGCAGATCGCGCCGCGCCCGCAGCGCACGCATGATTTCCCAACCGTCGATACCGGGCAGCATCACGTCCAGCACCACGAGGTCATACGCGTGCTCGAGCGCCATGTGCAGCCCATCGGTGCCGGTGCGCGCAAGGTCGACCGCGTAGCCGCTTTCGCGCAGGCCTTTCTTCAGGTAGTCGCCGGTTTTCGGGTCGTCTTCGATGACGAGGATGCTCATGATGCCTGGTTTCCGACCCCGAGCGCCGCCGTGGGCGTGGGTCATGAATGTGGACGTGGATATGGCGGCCATTCTACGTGGCCGCGGCGCGCCGTTCATGACGTTTTTGTCATCCGTCTGTCACTTGGCGGAGCCGATCGCGCGCCTAACCTGACGCTATCTTTCACCCACCCAGAGCAGACTCATGAAGATTGTCTCCGCTAATGCGATGCGCGCCTTCGTTGCCCCCGCGCTCGTCGCCGCCTCATTGTTCGCAGCAGGATCCGTCGCGCAAGCTCAGAGCGCCGCGCCCACCGGCGTGCGTGGCACCGTGACCGCGCTCTCGGGCGACGTGCTGAAAGTCCACACGCGCGACGGCAAAGACGTCGACGTGAAACTCGCCAAAGACACGCCGATTCGCGGCGTGACGATTGCCGACGTGAACGACATCAAGCCGGACAGCTATGTCGGCACCGCCGCGATCCCGCAGCCCGACGGCTCGCTGAAGGCGCTCGAAGTGCACGTATTCCCGGCCAGCATGCGTGGCTCCGGCGAAGGTCACCGCCCGTGGGACCTCGGCTCGAACAGCACGATGACCAACGGCACGGTGGGCTCGCTCGTGGTCAGCAACGGCCGCACGATCACGGTCAAGTACAAGGACGGTGAAAAGAAAATCGTGATTCCGCAAGACGTGCCTATCGTCGCGCTCGAACCGGGTGACCGCGCACTGTTGGTGCCGGGCGCGAAGGTCGTGCTGTTCGCCCATAAGGAAGCCGATGGCTCGATGGCGGCGAATTTCATCTCCGCAGGTGAGCACGGCGTAACGCCGCCGATGTAATACGGCGTTTCTTCAACCGTTCGCCCTTTTTAGCTGCTCGAACAGCCGCGTGCCTCAATGACGCGGCTTTCAGATTTTTCCTTGTTTCATCACCGCTCACCATGCCCAAACCGCAAGCGCGCTTCATCGTCCACCCATTCGTCGTACGAATTACGCACTGGATCAACGCGTTTGCCATGGTCTGCATGGTGATGAGCGGCTGGGCGATCTATAACGCGTCGCCCTTCTTTCCGTTCAAGTTTCCGGTGTGGGCGACCGTAGGTGGCTGGCTGGGCGGCTCGATTGCATGGCACTTTGCGGCCATGTGGCTGCTGTGCGCTAACGGCCTGCTGTATCTGGCGTATGGCATCGGGCGTGGGCATTTTCGTCGCAAGCTATTGCCTGTCTATCCACGCGACGTCGTACACGATGCCGCATTAGCGATGCGGTTCAAGCTGCCGCACGATACGGGCAAATACAACGCGGTGCAGCGCGCGCTCTATCTCTTCGTATTGTTCCTTGGCGTGCTGCTGGTCGCGTCGGGGCTTTCGATCTGGAAGCCAGTGCAGTTCTCGTGGCTTACCGCACTGTTCGGTGGTTTCGATTTCGCACGTCGCGTGCATTTTGTCGCGATGGCCGGCGTGGTGGGTTTTGTCGTCGTGCATCTGGCGCTGGTGCTATTGGTGCCGCGCACGTTGCTGCCGATGTTGACCGGCCGCGCCCGACTGTCCACGCACGAAAGGAGCGAAGCATGAGCGACGCAGAACGCAAAGACGCGCGCGGCACGCGCATTGTCCTCGCCGACCACAAACCGCAAATCGAACGATTGCAACGGCGCTTGTTCCTGCGCTCGTCGCTTTCGATCGGTGCGCTGGCGATGCTCTCGGGTTGCAACATGCAGGACGGAGATTCGGTCGACAAGGTGTTGTGGGCCATGTCGCGCTGGAACGATCGCGTGCAGGGGTGGCTGTTCGATCGCAACAAGCTCGCGCCGACCTACTCGGCGAAAGAAATCACCGACCCGTTCCCCTTCAACGCGTTCTATCCGGAGTTCGACGCGCCGGATATCGACGGCTCGACGTACCAACTGGAAGTGTCCGGTCTGGTGTCGGACAAGCGCACGTGGAATCTCGATCAACTGCGCGCCTTGCCCCAGGTTTCACAGATTACGCGGCACATCTGCATCGAAGGATGGAGCGCGATCGGGCAATGGCGTGGCGTGCCATTTCGCACGTTCCTCGAACGCATCGGCGCCGATCTGAGCGCACGCTATGTCGGGTTCAAATGTGCGGACCGTTATTACTCGAGCCTCGACATGGCGACAGCCTTGCATCCGCAAACCCAGCTCACGCTCGATTTCCGCGACGCGCCGCTGCCGGCCAAATACGGCTACCCGCTGAAGCTGCGCGTACCGACCAAACTGGGCTTCAAGAATCCGAAGCACATCGCGGCGATTTTCGTGACCAACACGAACCCTGGCGGCTATTGGGAAGACCAGGGGTACAACTGGTTTAGCGGGCTATAACGCTTCCCGGGAACGCGCTTATACCGCGGTCACATAACGCGGGACCGGCCTGACCACGCGCGGCGGCGGCGGTGCATCGTACACGGTGCGCATGCGCTTGACTTCATCGACCGGGCTCAGGCCGAACAGACGCTTGAACTCGCGGCTGAATTGCGACGCGCTTTCGTAACCGACGCGTGCCGCTGCCGCACCGGCATTCAAACCGTCGTGCGCCATCAGCAAACGCGCGTGATGCAAACGCGTGGTCTTCACGTACTGCATCGGCGAGGTCGCCGTCACGGCCTTGAATTGCGCATGAAAAACGGCGAGGCTCATGCCCGCTTCAGAGGCGAGCGTATCGACGTCGAGTTGCCCCTGATAATCGGCGTGGATACGCCTTAACGCTTTGGCGATGCGGCCGAAATGATTCTGATGCGTGAGCGCCGCGCGAATCGCATCGCCCTGCTCGCCCGTCAACACGCGATAACAGATTTCGCGGACCACGCCTGGCGCCAGAATCCGCGCATCGAGCGGTGAGGCCAACGCGTCCATCAAACGCTGCACGGCGTTGGACAGGGCCGGGTCCAGCGGCGTCGAATAGATGCCGAGCGGCTCGTTCTGCGTAGCGCCCTGCGTTTCGTTCAGCGCCATCAGCAACTCGGCCACCATGGTCAGATCGACACGCACCGAGATCGCGAGGAACGGCTCTTCCGGACTCGCTTCGGTTTCGCATTCGAACGGCAGCGGCACCGACAGCACCAGGTATTGCTGTGCGTCGTACTGGAACACCTGATCGCCGAGAAAACCGCGCTTGCGGCCCTGACAGACGATCACGATGCTCGGCTCGTACATCACGGGCATACGCGGCATCGGACTATTGGCGCGCAACAGGTTGACACCTTCGAAACTCGAACGCGTCACGCCCGGTTTGGGCGCGAGCAAATCGAACAAATCGACCAGACGCTGCTGGGCAGGATCGGCGGGGCCGCCAGCGGCCGGGACGGGTTCAACGGAACGGGTTGACATGACGGTATAGTGACGTGCAAGAGAATAATGCTTGAAATTTAGCACCAAACGACCTACTGCGCTCACCGCCAGGAGTTTTAGGCAAACCTTCAAGACATTCAGGTATTCCCCGGTTCGCTCCCGGCCCCTACTATGGGAACCCTGCCGGATCATCTATTTCCACGCTGCGCCGGGCTCGGTTACCTGCTCACCGTTTCGGTGAATACGTCAACCACCGCCTGCGCCCTGATCCCGGTTCATGACAAGGTTTGGCCGCATCGGCGACGCGCGTCGCCCATCGCCGGCGCCTTGCGACACCACCCTCTTTGCTGGAGTTACCCATGAGCACGACTTACGCCTATGCAGCGACCGACGCTACCGCGCCGCTCGCTCCGTTCGAAATTCAGCGCCGCGAACTGCGCGCCCATGACGTGCAGATGGAAGTCCTGTTTTGCGGCGTGTGCCATTCCGACTTGCATCAGGCACGCAACGAATGGAAGAACACGATTTTTCCGGTGGTGCCGGGCCATGAAATTGTCGGTCGTGTGACGGCGGTTGGCCCGGACGTGACGAAGTACAAGGCAGGCGATCTGGTGGGCGTGGGATGCCTGGTCGATTCGTGCCGCACATGTGCAAGTTGCGAGGAAGGTCTCGAGCAGTATTGCGAAAACGGTTTTGTCGGCACGTACAACGGTGTGGACCGGGTTGACGGTCAGATCACTTACGGCGGCTATTCGACGCAACTGGTGGTGGACGAGGCATTTACGCTGCGCGTGCCGGAGAATCTCGACCCGGCGGGTGTGGCGCCGTTGCTATGCGCGGGTATCACGACGTATTCGCCGCTGCGCACTTGGGGTGCCGGTCCCGGCAAGAAGGTCGGGATTGTCGGCCTGGGCGGCCTCGGTCACATGGGCGTGAAGCTGGCCCGTGCGATGGGTGCGCATGTCGTGTTGTTTACGACGTCGCCGTCGAAGATTGAAGATGCCAAGCGGCTTGGTGCGCATGAGGTTGTCATTTCGAAGAATGCTGAAGAGATGGGCGCGCATGCTAACAGCTTCGATTTCATTCTGAATACTGTGGCTGCGCAGCATGATTTGAATCCGTTTTTGAATTTGCTGAAGCGTGATGGGACGATGACGCTGGTTGGGGCGCCGGAGCATGACCATCCGTCGCCGCAGGTGTTCAATCTGATCTTTAAGCGCCGCAGGCTGGCTGGGTCGTTGATTGGTGGGATTGCTGAGACGCAGGAAATGCTCGATTTTTGCGGCGAGCATGGGATTACTTCGGATATTGAGGTGATCCCTATGCAGGGGATTAATGAGGCTTATGAACGGATGCTTAAGAGTGATGTTAAGTATCGGTTTGTTGTTGATCTGGATTCCTTACGGAAGTGATTTTGGTTTTTTGCCTTTAGCGGCGGCATTGGCCGTGTTCTTAGGGCTTTGGCCTTTCCTTGATTTGTTAGTGGTCTATTAGTGTTGCCCCTGTGCGGGGCGGCACCTACTTCTCTTTGCCGGCTGCAAAGAGAAGTAGGCAAGAGAAAGCAGCTCAAACCGCTCATGCTAAGTGGGCACCGTGGTCTGCTGCGGGTAGTGGTGCATCTGGAATCCGTGTTCTCGCACATTCCGCGTTAGTGACAAAGGTGTCATCAGCTCCCACTCCGCACTGCGTGCGTCGCGGACGGGTTTGCATGGGAAACCGGCGGCTTCGGTTGAGGTTTGTGGGGGCCGTCGGCTTCGCCTTGGCGAGGCGCCGTCGCACTCATAGGCGAACCCCACTTCAAATAAAGATCGATCACTCGCGGTGGCAGTGGCGATGCAATAACGAGTCATGGTGCCGGAAAAACACGAGAGCCCAAACCCAAAGGCTTAAACGCGAGAGCGCCAACGCAAGGACCAACGTAGCTGGCGGTTTTAAGAAGTACTCTTCGGCGCGCGCAGCGCCGCCGGAAGTATGACGCCCTTGTCACTGGCGCACGCAGGTGCACGAACACAGATTCCAGATGCACCACTACCCGCAGCAGACCACGGGACCCGCTTAGCAGGAGTGGTTTGAGCTGCTTTCTCTTGCCTACTTCTCTTTGCAGCCGGCAAAGAGAAGTAGGTGCCGCCCCGCACAGGGGCAACACTAATAGACCACTAACAAAACAAGGAAAGGCCAAAGGCCTAAGAACACTGACAAACAAGCGCCGCGCAGGCAAAACCCACACCTTTATTTCACCAACAGGAGTTTGCATCGTGATTGACAGAATAACTGCAATGCGGACATTCATCCGAATCGTGGACACCAACAGCTTCACCCGCGCAGCGGAGTCTCTCAACATCCCTCGCGCGACAGCGACAACCATCGTCCAGAATCTGGAAGCCCTACTAGGCACCGCCCTCCTAACCCGCACGACGCGGCGCCTGAGCATCACCCCTGAAGGCGCAGCCTACTACGAACGCTGCGCGCAGATCCTCGCCGACATCGACGAAATGGAAGCGAGCCTCCGTCACGCAACGGATAACCTGACCGGCCGCCTGCGCATAGAAATGCCCGGCGCGGTAGCAAGCACCATCGTCCTTCCAGCACTGGAAGACTTCCACGCCCGCTATCCGAATCTCGATCTCGCCATCGGCATCAGCAACCGCACGGTTGACCTGATCTCGGAAGCCATCGACTGCAGTATCCAGCTAGGCGAATTGCCAGACTCGAATCTGATCGCGCGGCAATTGGGCACCCTCGAGCACGTGACATGCGCAAGCCCGGCTTATCTGGCCCGACATGGCACGCCCGTCGACCTCGACGATCTGCGCGGACACGTCGCCGTCAATTGCATGTCGCCGCATAACGGCCGCGAAGTCGATTTCGACTTCGAAGTGGACGGCGAAGCGCAAAACGTCAAGGTCAGAGGCTTCGTTAAAGTCAGCGACGAGCAGGCTTATCTCACCTGCGGATTGCAAGGCCTGGGGTTGATCCAGCCCGCGCGAATCGCGGCACAGCCCTACCTCGATTCAGGACTGTTGCGCGAAGTACTGCCGCAATGGAAACCCGTGCCGATGCCGGTCTCCGTCGCGTATGTGAAGAACCGCCGGGTGTCCCCACGCGTGCGGGCCTTCGTCGACTGGCTCGCAGAGTTATTCGAGCAGACCGAACACGTCAATCAGGACCTGTCGCGAGTCCGTCAGTTGTTGCGCGGTCTCCATCCCGCTTGAGGCGGGTTTCATGCAGGCCCGCAACACCACGTCAGTTCGGTAGTGTCACCGGCACCGGACGTGTCAGCAGATCAACGTAGAAATTGAAAAAGCTCGGATTGTCGAAGCGTTTCACCACCGTCATCTTCTGCAAACCCGCCGGCGGGGAACTGGTGTAACCGGTCGACTTGCCGTCATTGGCGCCGAAGCTCATATCCACATCCACCCATTCATCCACCGTCTGCGTCGCGAACGACGGATGCATCAGATACGCCAGCGTCAGCGGTCAGCCGCGCGGACCATGGACCTGGTAGCCGCGAGTCACGAAGACAAGCGGCGCATTACGCGAACTTACGGCTGACGTGCCTGCGGCGCAGCCCCCGGACAAGCCGGGTCTTTACCCCAATGTCCATCGCACACGCGCCAGCGGCACAACTGGTCTTCGAAGAAGCCGCGTTGCCCGCACTCTTTCACGCGTTCGGCCAGCTTGGCGTTCCCAGGCGCAGCCGATGCGCTGACCTTGGTGGCCGTGCTGCCGTCTGCCGCTTTCGCGTCGGCCGGTTTGGTGCGCGCCACGAGCGCAGCCAATAGATCGGCATCCGAATCATCTTTCGAAGCATTACCAGTCGGACGCGATTTCTTCGTTTGAGCGACCGCGGTCGGCGCGCTCGCGTGATGATTGCTTGCGCTCACGCTTTCCTTCTTGCTGTGTGCCGTCGCGTCGTGTTTCGCATTGCTGGCGACAGCCGTTGAGCTCTTAGCGTGCTTTGCCGCCGGCACCGTGACCGCCGACGCGGCCGCTGCGGACGCAACCGGCGTAGACGCGTTGCTCGGCTCAGCGCCATCGGCAAGCGCGCGCGATAAGCGGCTTTCATCGCCACTTGCAGGCGCACTCGCGGAGGCCGCTGGCGCCTTGCTGTCGCTGTCGTCAGCAACGATCGTGGCCGCTTGCGACGACGCTGCAGCCGGCGCCTCCGCTTTCGCAGTGACCTGCGCAGCACCGCTCGCGGCGGACGCCGGCACAGCAGCTTTCCCTGGGTTGGCGGGCGTGGCCGACGCCAACGACTCCGTCTGCACACGCTGCTGCATATGCCACGCACCCCAACCGCCGGCCGCGATCACCAGCAAGGCGACCAGCAGGAGCGGCGTTTTCGACCGGCGTGGTTTATCGGCAGGCGGCTCGACACGGCCTTCCAGATTCGCGAGGATTCGCGAACCATTGCCATCGGCGCCCTTAGCCTTATCGGATAACAGGCTAGGTGGGGCTTTGGAATTCGAACTTTCCGGCGCACTCATTCACTGTCTCATTGAATCCTGGATTATTTCGCCGTGATAATACCGTTCCGGCTCCTCTCCGAGCAGGCCTGATTCTAAGAGCAAGCATTACAAAATACAATTGTTTCCAATTTCCGGGGTCGACTTTGATTGCCGTAGTACTTCTCGCCTATTTCGCCTTCGCCGTTGTGATCGCCGCAATGCTGCTATTGCCGGCGGTACGCGCCTCTTTATTAGGCGCCGCACTCGCCATTCATGGCCGCGTTATGCGCGGAGCATCTCAAGGTGCTTCACGTGCTCGCGGTCAATTAGTACGTTCGGCAAAAATTTCGCAATCGACTGCAGTCGATATGCAAAAGTTACTGGCAAAGCGGCGCTTGCTGATTTTTACCACCACAGGTATTCTTGCGACGCCGCCATTGGTGGCATTGGCTTTACGCGGTCGGCAATTATTCCAATTCGATGACACTGCACGGGTACCGGACGAGAAAATTGCCGCGTTATTGAATGGCGAACAGCTCGTGCCCCCGCCGCCGCTGCCGCCCGAGGTATTTGCAACGCAGGAAGTGGAGCAGATTCGGCCCGCGCTGAAAGACGCGAGCCGCGACTGGAATTTGCTCGACGCCGATTTCAGAACGCGTTTATTGCTCGTTTACAAAATCATGCACGAGCAGTACGGGTATGAAATGGCATTGCTGGAAGGTTATCGCAGTCCGGAGCGGCAAAACCGCCTGGCGCAAATGGGGGGCAACGTCACCAATGCCGCAGCGTTTCAAAGCTATCACCAATACGGTCTTGCCGCGGACAATGCGTTTTTGCGCGACGGCAAGCTCGTCATTTCAGAAAAAGATCCCTGGGCCATGCGAGGCTATCAGTTATACGGACAGACGGCCGAACAGGTCGGCCTGACGTGGGGTGGCCGTTGGAAATTGATGGATCTCGGGCACGTTGAATATCACAAACCCGGCTTCGTCCTGGGGCGTGGTCATTAAGGCGAAGTGGGCAATAAAGAGGTTGGCAATGGGGCGTTCAAGCAAATTTTCTGGCAAAAATCGGCAATGCCGCATGCATAACGGCATTCGCCCCATCGCCCTCGGCGAAACATTCCATGGCGGATTTAACAATCCGGCCGCATTCACCTTCGCCTGAATATGCTTTCGAATTGTTTCAAACGCGGCGCAGGCAGACTTTGCCCGCGCTCGCGCCATGCTGTTTGCCACACACGCGCCACAACACACATCACCAAGACCTGAACGGCTTATGCGACGCATTCTTAACGTGTTGACCCATACACGCACGCTCTCGATCATCGGCTTGCTCGCGCTCGCTGCTGTTTTGTTCATCGGTGCCGATACCTTGCAGATCGACCTGATGTGGCCTGCCATCGTGCTCGGCGCGGTGATCGCGCTATGGCTGCTGGTCTGGGTGGTGCGCCGCCTGCGCGCACGGCGCGCGAACAACAAGCTCGGCGAGATGCTCGAGCAGCAAGCCGAAAAACAGACCGAAACCGGCCCCGCCCCAACGCCCGCGCGCCAGGCCGAACTCGACGTGCTGCGCACACGCCTCGTCGACGCGGTGAAAACGATCAAGACCTCGAAGATCGGTCAGATGTCCGGCGGCTCGGCGCTGTATGAATTGCCCTGGTACATCGTGATCGGCAACCCGGCCGCAGGCAAGAGCAGCGCCGTGCTGAATTCCGGTCTGCAATTTCCTTTCGCCGACAAGAACAACGCCGTGATTCACGGTATCGGCGGCACGCGCAATTGCGACTGGTTCTTCACGACCGAAGGCATTCTGCTCGACACCGCCGGCCGCTATTCCGTGCACGAAGAAGACCGCACCGAATGGATCGGCTTCCTCGGCCTGCTCAAGCGCTTCCGGCCAAAGGCGCCGATCAACGGCATCATCGTCACGGCGAGCATTGCCGAGTTGACCAGCAGCAAGCCCGAGTTCGCGATCAATCTCGCGAAGAATCTGCGCCAGCGCGTGCAGGAGTTGACCGAGAAGCTCGAAGTGTTCGCGCCGGTGTATGTGATGTTCACCAAGGCCGACCTGATCACGGGCTTCACCGAATTTTTCAGCGGCAGCGACCGCCACGAATACGACCGCGTGTGGGGCGCCACCCTGCCCTACGAGCCAGACGAAAAGCGCGACGTGGTGGGTCTGTTCGACGAGCACTTCGAAGAGCTCTATGACGGCCTGAAAGAAATCAGCGTCGCGCAGATGTCGATCAACCGCGGCAACAAGCTCTCGCCGGGCCAGTTGAGCTTCCCGCTCGAATTCTCGGCGATCAAGCCCGCGTTGCGCGCGTTCCTCGCCACGCTGTTCGAAACCAACCCGTTCCAGCACAAGCCGATTTTCCGTGGCTTCTACTTCACCAGCGCGTTGCAGGAAGGCGAAACCAACAGCGCCGCCGCCACGCGCATCGCCAACCGCTTTGGCCTCTCCGCGGACAGTCTGCCCAAGCCGCATAGCGCGTTCTCGAAGAACGGCTTCTTCCTGCGCGACCTGTTCTCCAAGGTGATCTTCGCCGACCGGCAGACCGTCAAGCAGTTCGCCAGTCCCGCCAAGACGCGCATGCGTTATGCCACGTTCTTCGGCTTCGTCGCGGTGCTCGCGTTGGCGCTCGGCGGCTGGACGTGGTCGACGATCGGCAATGAGCAGCTCGCCGACAACGTCAAGGCCGACCTCGACAACGTGGTGCGCCTGCAGCAGAACCGCAATGACCTGCAATCGCGCTTGCAGGCCATGGACATTCTGGAAGACCGCATCGACCAGCTCGAACAGTTCCGCCGCGACAAGCCGCTAGCCGTGTCGCTCGGGCTGTATCAGGGCGACCGCCTCGAGCAGCACTTGCTCACCGAGTACTACAACGGCGTGCGCCAGATCCTGCTCGACCCGGTCTCGCAGAATCTCGCGTCGTTCCTGAAGGACGTCAATGCGCACCCCGATCAGCTCGCGCCGCTGAACCGCACGCCGGACGCCGCCGCGATTCCGGTGTCCGCACACACGGCGATGGCGGCGAACAGCCAGGGTGGCCTGTATAGCGACGCGTCGCCGACCAACGTCGAAGACGCGTACAACGCGCTCAAGACCTACCTGATGCTGAGCGACAAGCGTCACGTGGAAACCGCGCACCTGACTGATCAGGTCGCCCGCTTCTGGCGCGGCTGGCTCGAAACGAATCGCGGCAACATGCCCCGCGACGAGATGATCCGCAGCGCCGAGCGCATGATCACCTTCTATCTGTCGCGCGTGTCCGACAACGACTGGCCGATGATCGACCAGAACCTCGGCCTCGTCGACCAGACCCGTGAAAACCTGCGCCGCGTGGTGCGCGGCATGCCGGCTCGTCAGCGTGTCTACGAAGAAATCAAGGCGCGTGCGTCGACCCGCTTCGCGCCGATGACGATCGCGCGCATCGTCGGCGAAAACAATACGGCGCTGGTGGCCGGCAGCTACGCGATTCCCGGCACCTTCACGCGTGAAGCGTGGTTCCAGTACGTGCAGCCGGCGATTCGCGATGCCGCCACCAAGGAATTGCAGGCCAAGGACTGGGTGCTCAATACCTCCGCGCACGACGACCTGACGCTCGAAGGCAGCCCCGAGCAGATCCAGAAAGCACTCGTGGCGATGTACAAAACGGAGTACGCGATGCACTGGCAGAAGTTCATGCAAGGCATTGCCGTGCAGAGCTTCGGCAGCTTCGGTCAGGCGGTGGATGCGATGAACCGTCTCGGCGACCCGCAGGATTCGCCGATCCGCAAGGTCCTCGAAACCGCGTATGACCAGACTTCGTGGGACAACCCGTCGCTCTTCAACGCGAACCTGAAGCGCGCGCAAACCGGCATGACCAGCTGGTTCAAGAATTGGTTCGCGCGTGCGCCGACCGGCCAGTTGAACGCCAACATCGACATCAACGGCAATCCGGTCGAAGTGCCGATGGGCCCGATCGGCCAGGAGTTCTCGGCATTGGGCCGCATCGTCGTCTCCGGCGACAACGGCTCGATGTTGAAGGGCTACATGGACACGCTCTCGAAGGTCCGTACGCGCTTCAACGTGATCAAGAATCAGGGCGATCCGGGACCGGGCGCGCGTCAGCTGATGCAGCAGACACTCGACGGCAGCGGCTCCGAACTGGCTGATTCGCTGAAGTACGTCGACGAACAGATGCTGACGGGTCTCACCGATTCGCAACGCAAGGCACTGCGCCCGCTGCTGGTGCGTCCGCTGATGGCGGCGTATGCAGTGGTGATCCAGCCGGCCAGCGTCGAAGTCAACAAGGTGTGGAACGCACAGGTCTACCAGACCTTCCAGGGGGCGCTCGCGAACAAGTATCCGTTTGCAGGCGATGCGAAGGTCGAGGCCGGCGCCGGCGAAATCGCCCAGGTGTTCGGGCCGGACGGCGCGATCGCCAAGTTCGTCGGTACGACGCTCGGGCCGCTCGCGGTGCGCCGCGGCGACACGCTGACCTCACGCACATGGGGCGATATGGGTCTCGCGCTGACGCCCGACTTCACCAGCGGTTTCGCGCGCTGGGTGGCGCCGCTTGCCGGCGGCGCGGCGACCTCGGGTGGCCAAAGCTCGGCCGAACCGCAGACCGTATTCCAGATCCTGCCGCAACCAAGCAGCGGCACCACGGAATACACGCTCGCGATCGATGGCCAGCAGATGCGTTACCGCAATACGCCGCCGCAGTGGACCAACTTCGTGTGGCCGAATCCGTCGGGCTCGCCGGGCGCCACGCTGAATGCCACGACCTTCGACGGCCGCACGCTGCAACTGGTCAACGAGCCGGGCCGCTACGGTCTGGAGAAACTGATCAACTCGGCGCAACGCAAACGCCGTCCGGATGGCACCTTCGATCTGTCGTGGACGCAAGGCAATGTCACGGTGGCGGTCAGCATGCGCATCATCAGCACGTCGCAGGCCTCGGGCGGTGCCAGCAGCGATGCACCGCAACAGCAAAGCCTGCGCGGCTTGCGGCTGCCGTCGTCGGTAGCGGACGTGAGCGCCGCGGCGAATTCAGTCAATGCGACAGCCGCGGGTGCGCCAGGACCAACAGGAACAGCGGGCACCGTGCCCGCTGTCGCACCGGCCTCACCAGCGGCACGGCCGGCCACGGCCGCCGCCGCGGTTTCGAACACAGGAGGTGCGCAATGACGCAAACCGTGCAGGCGCAAATCGCCTACTTCGGCAAGATCCCGTCGCGCGGCGACTTCGTCAAAAGCGCGCATAACCCGCAATTGCTGGCCACGCTCGACCGCTGGATCGCCGAGGCCATGGAGTTGCTCACTGACGATCCGCGCTGGAAGATCGTCTACGAAAACGCCAAGCCGATGCACTTCGCGTTCCTCGGCTCGCGCAGCAAGCTAGCGATCGCCGGGCATATGGTGGCGAGCCAGGATCAATCGTCGCGCCGCTTTCCGTTTCTTGCCGCCACCGCGCTGGAAGTAGAAAAGCCGCTGACGTTCCTCGCGCACAGTCCGCTGGCCTTCGCGCGCCTGTGGTCGCGTATCGCCTCGCAGATGAAGCCGTTGCTCGGCGTGAGCGAGCCAGCCGGCGCGTTGCACGCGCTCGGCGAAACGCAAGTGCCGATCGAAATCGGCGGCGGTCCGGGCAATCCGCACGACGGCACCTTCAACGACTTCGTCGAGCATCAGACCCTCTCCGGCCTCGAACAGATGCTGCTTGCAAGCGGCCATCCGGTGCGCTTGCGTGGCGCGATGCTAGCGCTCGGTTCGCTGCTGCGTCCGGTGATGCAAAGCGGTTCGTCGCATCTCGAACGCGGGCTCACACTGCCGCTACCTAACGATCCGTTCTATCGCTCGCTCGTCGCCGCTTTCTGGCTCGAACTGATCGCACCGTTCGTCTCGCAGGCTGATTTCGAACTGGCGATTTTTATCGGCACGATTGCCGAACGCGAACGGCTCATCATCGGCTTTAACGGTGCCTCGGCCAAAACGCTGCACAGCGTGGTCGATCCGCAGGCGTACGCGGCACACAACATCGATATCGACGATCCCGAGTGGATCGACGAACACGCACAAAACGACCATGGCATTAGCAAGCTCGTCAGCTACCTCGACCAACCGCAACTGTCGTTGCGTGTCAGCATCGACACGTTCCGCGAAGCATTCACGGGAGCGTGACACGATGTTGAGCAAACACACGCGCATTGCCTCGCTGCTGGCGGGCCTTCTCGTCTGCGCACTCGCCCATGCCGACAACGACGGCCCGGCACGCGTCACGCCGGTCGACAACAGCGGCATGGCGATTCGCACGACGGTTCTGCCCGCGCCTTCTTCGGCTCAGCAGGGCACTGCAGGTCCTGCGGTCAGCACGGCCGGCCTCGCCAGCGGTACGACGGGCGGCGGCACCGGTGCGATCAGCGCAGCGCCGCCGCCCGCCAATGCAACGCCGGGCCAGGTGGTGGTGGGCGGAAAGGTGCCGGATGAAGCGACCAAAGCGGCCGTGCTCGCACGTCTGCGCGACACCTACGGCGCGGCCAACGTGGTCGATCAGATCGAAGTCGCCGACGTTGCGACGCCGCCGAACTGGTCCGCCAACGTACAAAAGCTGATCGGCCCGCAGTTGAAGCAGATCAGCAAAGGCCAGTTGAAGATCGACGGCACGCAGATCGACGTGAAGGGCGAGGTGCATAACGAATCGCAGCGCCAGCAACTCGCAAGCGATATGGCGAACGCGCTGAATCCGACCTACACGATCAAGAACGGCCTGCGCGTGAGCGCATCGGAACAGGGCCTGCTCGACCAGACGCTGGCGAATCGCACAATCGAGTTCGAGACGGGCAGCGCGACACTTACGCCGCAAGGCCGCGCGATTCTCGATCAGATGGCGGCCGTGTTGTCGAAGATGCAGACGAAGACGGTGGCGATCATCGGCCATACCGACAACTCGGGCAATCGCACCTCGAATATCGCGCTGAGCCAGGCGCGTGCGGATGCGGTGAAGGGTTATCTGGTCGCGAGAGGCATTCCGCCCGAGCAGATGACGACCACAGGGGTTGGTCCGGATCAGCCGATCGCATCGAACGATACGACCGACGGGCGGGCGCGTAATCGGCGTATTGAGTTTCGCGCGGGGTCTTGAGTTGCTGCTTGCTTGACCTTATGAATTGAAAAAGCCTGGCACCGATTTCGATGCCTGGCTTTTTTGCTTGTGTTCAAGGAAGTTCTAGCTGTTTTCCTCGGGCTTCACGCCCAACAACTCGCGAATATGCGCGAGCGACCCATCGTCCTTCACCACCGACGACAACCACTGATGCAAAGGCATATCCGCGCACTCCGCCGCCTTGTCCGCAAGGTAAGCAGCCGGATTATGCGGCTCGGTGCTGCGAAAGAACTTGGCCACGGCACGCAACTGCGCGACGGCTTGCGCGCGGCTCTGGATTCCTGCAATCGGGCTGATCGTGGTCGGCATGGTCGTCAACACGGGTTCCTCGCGTTGCGGTGAAGTCTTGAAGGTAGGCTCGGCGCGTTCGTGTTCTTCCGGCTTCGGCGCTTTCGGCGGCGACGCTTCAGCGCTGACGCCCAGTTCGCGTGCAAAGCGTTCCGCCAACCGGTAGACGCTCTCGTACGCATCTTTCGCCTGACGGAAACTCGGTGCTGAATCGGCCGCGCGCTGGTCCAGTTGCTGTTCGAGTGCGAGCATTGCCGCTTCGAATGCTTTCAGATCCACCAGCAGGGTCGAATAGAACGCCGGCGGCGTGGCGCGTTTCGACGCCTCGATCTGCTCGATGGAAGGCTTGCCGCGCGCGATGTCGTCGGCGTGATCCGGATCGCGCTTGACCGCTTGCGCGACGTGCGTTGCCACGTCCCAATCGATCGTACTGTACGAGCTGCCTTGCGACGACGTGAGCGGCATCGCCCGCAGCAGATCACCGGTGCGGCCCATCAGCCACGCAACGTTGCCGAGGCGATACTCGGTGTCGTCGCCTTCCGGCAACGGATGCACGTAATCCCAGTACTTTTCGCACAGCCCCGTCAGCAGCGCATACCCTTGTGTGAGACCGGTCACGCCCTCTTCGATGGCCAACGCCTCGGTGAGCCAGACAGCGAGGCGCAGGTCCTTGGTCTGCGTCTGCAGCAGGTTGCTGGAGCGTTCGACCACGAATGGCCAGTCGGCCTCCTTGATATCCGTGACCCATTCGCCTTGATCCAGCGACGGGTCTTCGAATCGGCGCGCGTGCTGAATCGCGTCGAAATCCGCCGAAAACAGCAGGTCGTCGCCACAAGGCGAGGCTTCGCTGATCGGCGCCAGCAGCGTGTTCAGATTAGTCGGCATGACAGAAAGCAATAAGTATCCGGTACGGCATTAAAACAGATTGGCAGGCAGGCGGGGACTTGCCTGTTCACGCAACCGTGTATTCGAACTCGCCCGCCTCGCTCGCACGGACCGCGATGCGTTCGATCGCGGTGCCGTTGGCAATACGCTCGAGCATCTGCTGCGCGACTTCGGGCAATAGCGTGCCGTTCAGAATGTGGTCCACATTGCGCGCGCCGGAATCCACTTCGGTGCAGCGCGCCAGCACAGCGTCGACGAGCGACTCGTCCCACTCGAACACCGCTTTGTGATTCGATTCGATGCGGCGGCGAATCCGCTCCAGCTTCAAGTCGATAATTTCGGCCAGCACGTCGTCGGAGATCGGATAGTACGGCACCACTTTCATACGGCCGAGGAACGCCGGCTTGAACGTCTTGTACAGTTGCGGGCGCAACGTCTCCGCGAGTTCGTCCGGATCGGGCAGTTCTTCGGCGCTCTTGTTCAGGCATGCCTGCATCACCGCCTGCGAGCCGACGTTCGAGGTCAGAATGATCAGCGTGTTGCGGAAATCGATCTCGCGCCCTTCGGCGTCGTCCATGGTGCCCTTATCGAATACCTGGAAGAACATTTCCAGCACGTCCGGGTGTGCCTTTTCCACCTCGTCGAGCAGCACTACCGAATACGGATTGCGACGCACCGCTTCGGTCAGCACACCGCCCTCGCCGTAACCGACGTAGCCCGGCGGCGAACCCTTCAGGCCCGACACGCTGTGCGCCTCCTGATACTCGCTCATGTTGATCGTGACCATCTTGCGTTCGCCGCCGTACAGCACGTCGGCGAGTGCCAGCGCGGTTTCGGTCTTGCCGACACCCGACGGTCCGACGAACATGAACACGCCACGCGGTTTGTTCGGATCTTCGAGACTCGCGCTGGCGGTGCGCACGCGCTGCGCGATCGCATCGAGCGCATGGTCCTGCCCGATCACGCGAGCGGCCAGCAACGGCTGCAGATTCAGCACGGTCTGGATTTCGTCCTTGATCATGCGGCCGAGCGGAATGCCGGTCCATGAAGCGACGATTTCGGCGACCACGTGGCCGTCGACCTGCAATGGGACCATCGGCTGGCCGCCCTGCAATGCATGTAATTCCGCAACACGCGTGGCCAGCGTTTCGCGCGCCTGCTGAGCCTTGTCGGCCTGCGCGGCGTCTGCACTACTTACGCGCGCGGCGTCGATTTCCGCGCGCAAGCCGACGATCTCCGTTACCAATGCGCGCTCCTTGTCGTAGCGCGCCTCGTCAACGGCCAGGTCTTTCACGTCTTCTTCACGCAGGCTGCGCAGTTCCGCGAGCCGCTCGTCGTGCAACGCACCGCTCGCCACTTCGCGCTCCAGCGCCGCGATTTCGGCGTCGATGCGCTCGAGCCGTTTCTTCGTGTCGTCGATCGCGGCGGGTGTCGAACTATGCGCGAGCGCGACTTTCGCGCAGGCGGTGTCGAGCACGCTGATCGCTTTGTCCGGCAGTTGACGGCCGCTGATGTAGCGATGCGACAGACGCACTGCTTCGGTGATCGCATCGTCCAGCACGCGGACATTGAAGTGCTTTTCCATCAACGCGGCCATGCCGCGCAACATCGCCGCCGCGAGCGTCTCGCTCGGCTCTTCGATCTTTACAACCTGGAAACGCCGCGCCAGCGCCGCATCTTTCTCGAAGTACTTCTTGTATTCGCCCCACGTAGTCGCCGCGATGGTGCGCAATTCGCCGCGCGCCAAAGCGGGCTTCAGCAGATTCGCCGCGTCGTTCTGCCCGGCCTGGCCGCCGGCGCCGATGATCGTATGCGCTTCGTCGATAAACAGAATGATCGGATGCGGGCTCTTCTTCACCTCGTCGATCACGTTCTTCAGGCGGTTCTCGAACTCGCCTTTGACGCTTGCGCCGGCTTGCAGCAGCCCCATATCGAGCACGTGCAACGCGACTCCTTTCAGCGGTGCGGGCACGTCGTCGGCCGCGATGCGCAGCGCGAGGCCTTCGACCACCGCCGTTTTACCGACGCCCGCCTCGCCCGTCATGATCGGATTGTTCTGCCGGCGGCGCATCAGGATGTCGATCGTTTGGCGAATCTCGCCCTCACGGCCGATCACCGGATCGATCTTGCCTTCACGCGCACGCTGCGTCAGATTGCTGGTGTAGGTATCCAGCGCGGGGGTTTTAGAAGGCGCACCGGGTGCGGAGTCGGTCGCAGCTGCATCGCTTACGGCTTCTGCGGCGTTCTCTGCCGCATTGCTACGTTCGACTTCACGCGACCCCGCGGTCATTTCGTCGAACTTGTGCTTCAGATCCGTCACCCGCACGTCGCGCAGCAGCGGCGACATGCGTTCGGCGAACTGCGCGAGGTCCGGCGCCGTCAACAACGCGAGCAGCAAATGTCCCGAGCGAATCCGTCCAATCTGCGAATCGAGCGACGCGATCAACCACGCCTGTTCGAGCAAATCGATCAGATGCTTCGAAAACACAGGCGTGCGCGTATTGCCGGTTTTCAATCGCTGCAATTCGCGCTCGATATCAGCACGCAAGGCATGTGCGTCGACCCTGCATGCGCGCAGTACCAGCGTGACGTCGCTCGCCGGTTCATCCAGCAGCGCCAGCAACAGATGTTCAAGGTCGACCTCATAGTGACCGCGCGCGAGACAGTTGTTCGCCGCGAGCAAAGCCGCTTGCCGGCAGGTCGGATTCAGTTTGGCGATCAGGGTATTGAGGGACGTGCTCATGTCGTGCGATCCGGGTCCAGGTTCTATCGTTGTAGTCAGTGAATCACATGCAATTCGTAGCGGGCATCCGCACGGTCACGGTCGCCTTCTCTCGTGCACAGGAATGCGTCCCAGCCGAGGCGCGCACCGCCGCTCAGCATGCTGGGTCCCACCTCCTTGCGGCGCAGTACCAGCGAGACCTCATATTCGAGGGTCACGCCGGCGAGCAGCGTCAGCATGCGTTCGAGCGCCACGGCGCGGTCGGCGCCAGGTAAAAACGCTTCGTAGTCGGCCTTGTCGAGCGGCCCGATCACGAGCCGCGCGCGCATGTCGCGTTGCCAGACCCGCTCGCCCGCCAGCGCCGTTGCGCCGAGCGTCGCGTTGACACCGCCGAGCACGGTCAATTGATCGCGCGGCACGTCGTACCATTTGCCGACGAACTGCTCGACCCGCACCCGCACCTTAAAGTACTCGGACAGCGTACGCTGCAGATAGGCCGCTGAAACCGGCCGGTGCCGTGCGGCCAATGCATAACCGGCAATCGCTTCGTCGAATAGCGCGCCGTCGCCGCTTTGCAGACTGTTGCGCGTGTCGTCGTCGGCGACGCCTGCCAACGCGAGCAACAGCGGCAGATAACGTTCGTCGCGATCCAGTTCGTAGTGAAACGGCAACCGGTACTTCTTCCACGCCGCGTAGAACAGCGCAGTCGCGCGATTCGAAAACACGTCGAAGAATTCGCGTGCGGCCCGGTCGCGCTTGATCTGCTCACGCGCGATGATCTGCTCGGTGTAATGCAGCGGCAACGCGCCCTGCCCGCCGAGCAAACCGAAAAACGCCGGCGTGATATCGACCTTGTGAAGCGAACCCGCTTCGAGCGCGGCGGTGCGTTGCGGCTTCTCTTTCAGCGCCGTGCCTTCATCGTCGTAAGACTGTGCGCTGTGAATTTCGCTAGGCGGAAAAGACATCAACAGCGAATTGCGAAAGGCAATCCGCTGCGCGACGATTTCGCCGGGGCGTCCATGACTCGACGGCGTTTGTTGCGCGAACCACTTCTCGAGAATCCGCACCGCCTGAAAAAATTCGAAGCGATGCGGTTCGTCGAGAAGTTGCTCGACTACGCCAGGATCGATTCGCCGCTGCGCGGTTTGCATCGCAGAATCTCCTCGCCGGTGCGCTTCGACACGACGACCAGTTGCACAAAGCTGTTCAGATGCACGTACAGCCCGAAAAACGTATCGATCACCCGCACGAACGAAGCGAGACTCGTGCCGACGAAATGCTCTTCGTCGATCGTCAAACGAATCTCGATGCCGCGCACGAAAGTTGCAAACGGCTTGCCCGGCAACCATTGCACCGCTGCGCGCTGTTCGATGCCGACCAGACCGTCGATATGCCGCGCCGACACCGCCGTGCGCCGCAAATCGTAAAGCACCAGCATTTCCTTCAGCGCCGACAGGCCGCTATTGGCGAGCGACACATGATTCAGCGCCAGATGCGAAATCAGCCGCCAGTGCGAGGCGCGCCCGCGTTCGAAACGCACGCTAGGCGTCGGCCTGCGCAGCATTGTGATGCTGCCGGTCAAGGAGCCGCCTTCCAGAAACAGATCGCCGCCTTCAAGACCCACGGCGAGGCCGGCCGGCAGGTCGCGATTGGTACACGTCAGATCGAGACTCAGCGTATCGGTCTGCGGCGCGGCCGGCTCGAAGTCGATATCGACGATCGAGATTTCGGTCTCGTAGCCGGGGCTTTTCTGCGCGACCCAATCGTTGCGACGCGCGAACCAGTAGTGTCCCGCACGCGCCGCTTCGCCGTGATGCAGCGAATAGAACGGCCGGAATTCGATCACCGATTCTTCATGCGCCTGCTGCCGGACGAGTTTCACCGAGTCGATCGAATAGACTTCGTACGCGAATGCCCGGCGCGCTTCGGCGATCACCGGGTACGAAATCGCCTGGTGACTGACGCGGATCGGCTCGCCGTGCTGTTCGAACAGATTCACGACCGGCGTGCAGAACAAGCGGAAATGATGCGCGGACAACGAATCCAGCAAGCGCGCGACGTGAGAATCGCTGCGCACTTCCTTGAGTACGATGTGCAGCGTCAGACGCTGGCAGCGACCGCTCGCGCGCGTCATCGCCGCCAGATCGAAATCGGTGAAGTTGAATTTTTCGGGGAAAGCAAAGTATTCGGTCAGCAACCGGTACGCCGGATGTGATTTGGCCGGATAGTCGATCAGCGCATCGTCTTCATCGAAACCGGCTTGTACGACCGGCGATTCGCGCAGTTGCGTCCACACACCGCGGCGGTCGGCTTCGACATAAGTGGCCATCGCGTTGACGAACAGGCAGTCCGCCAGCGCCGCGATAAACGACTGTTCGCCGTGCAGGTGCGTGCGCAACGTGCCGACTTTCAATGCGGAGAGATCGAGCTGCGCAGCCGTGGATTCGAACGTGATCGACACGATCGCCGTAGCGTTGCCTGGCAGGACGGTCGCGCTCGGCGCCATGGCCACCGATGTGTACTTCGCCTCCGAGATCCGGATCGGCGCCAGCGTCACGTCGTAGGCGGTCCGGAAACGGCATTGCACGCCGCGAATCGGTCGCGACTTGAGTTCGGTGCCACGCTCGACCAGCACCGGCTCGGTCAGATGGCTGAGCGCGGCCGAGGTGCCCAACTGCGCGATCGAGCACGATGGAAACGGCCGCAAGTAGTGCGGATACAGCACTTCCAGCAGCGCTTCGGTGAATTCGGGGTAATCGTCGTCGAGCTTCTTGTTGATACGCGCGCCCAGGAGCGCGAACGATTCGATCATCCGCTCGACGTGCGGATCTTCGCAGTGCTCGCCCGACATCGCGAGGCGCGCTGCGATCTTCGGATAGCGCTCGGCGAAATCGCGCGAATAGCGCCGCAAAAATGATAATTCGCGCTCGTAATACGGCAGCAATTCTTCCATCGATCTATCCCCGAACCTGAACCATCGCCGCCTGATCAGTCGCTGCCGTTGCGCGTTAACGGCGACGACAAAGCGGTACTCAAAACACTAAAACGCAGGTACTAAAGCTTCGCGCGTGCGCGCGTCACCGAATACTGCAGCGTGGAAGGCTGCAGCATCGCATCGAAACTCACCGGTTCTTCCGCCGGGTGCACCACCAGCAACGCCTGAATCGCAAAGTTCAGCGCGTTGGTGGATTGTTCGTTCAATTCGAGCGTGACCGCCACCTGCTGCAAGCGCGGCTCATGCCGTGCGATGGCCTGTTGAATCGATTTGCAGATAAACGTGCGGTCGTAGTGACTCGCCAGGCTCAAGCCCGCGAAATCGTTCAGCCCGTACGTGAGCACCGAGCGCTGACATTCCGGCAGCGCCGCCAGCTCGTGCTCGGTCAGGGCAATCCGGGTGTTCAGGATTGCCTCGACGTCGCGCGCAACGGTGGCCTTCAGCTCGTCCAACGACAATTGCCGCATCGCCGGGGAAGCCGGCAGATGCGGTTCGTCGTCGAACAGCTTGTCGAGAAAGCTGGGTTCGAAGCGTTTCATCAGCGTCCGAAAAACCGGTTCGATGCGAGGCGCGCGCGGCGGGCGTCAGCCTTTTCAGGCGCGCGCCGCGTGCGCCCCGGCATCAGACCGCGTACGTCTTGTCGTTCTTCGTCAGGCTCCATGCGCCTTGCGCGTTGCCGCCCTGGTTGCCGCCGATCTTCTGCTGCGTGTACTTCCACTGCACTGCAGCGTATTTCAGCGAGAACTGTTCGGTCGGCAGGCCTTCGCCCACCACGCTTGGCGTAGCGCTCGAGATGATCACGTACTTGAGCTTCACTTCCAGGTACTTGATGCGGTTGCCTTCGCCATCCGAACGCATGAAGTCGATCGTCACTTCGTCGAACGTCGTGCCGCCCGATGCGTGTTGATAGATCAGCGGGCTGACCACGTCGATGTCTTTCGTGAACTGCATGTCAGCGTGCTCGCAACGCTCGGACGTGTGACCGCCCGCCGTTGAAGCCGTTGCCGAACGCGGTTGCGTAATCGAGTGGCTCCACGAATCGATTTCGATCCAGCCAGCATGATCTTTATCGGCAGACTCGCCTTTGATCGCCGGATTGCCGAATTTTAAATAGATGTCCTTCATAACTCATCGACTCCCCAAAGAGGTGGTTTTAACAGCCTGCCCGTGCGGCCGGCACGGGCTTTCTGACTTCGTTTATGAATTTGCCGGTTTCGGCAGGTCAGCGACAAGCCGCAAAGAGATCGACAGCTCGTCCAGTTGAAAGTGCGGACGCAGGAATGCGACCGAACGATACGCACCAGGTTTGCCCGGAATCTCCGAGACCTGTATCGATGCCTCGCGCAGCGGAAACTGCGCTTTCTGCTCCTGAGTCGCGTTGTCGTCCAGCAGCACGTACTGCGAGATCCAACGGTTCAGGAATACTTCGACGTTCTGCGCCGATGCGAAGCTGCCGATCTTGTCGCGCATCATCGCCTTCAGGTAGTGCGCGACGCGCGATACCGAGAAGATGTACTGTAGCTGCGCGGACAGCACGGCGTTCGCATTCGCGCTATCGGTGCTGTATTTCTTGGGCTTCTGCACCGATTGCGCGGCGAAGAACGCGGCGTAATCCGAATTCTTGCAGTGCACGAGCGGAATGAAACCGAGGTCGCTCAGTTCCTTTTCGCGGCGATCGGTAATCGCGATTTCGGTCGGGCATTTCAGCGCAACTTCGCCGTCGTCGGTCTTGAACGTGTGGGTGGGCAGGTCTTCAACCAGACCGCCGCCTTCCACGCCGCGAATCGCCGCGCACCAGCCGAAGTCGTCGAATGCAGCCGTCAGGCGGGCGGCAAATGCCCACGCTGCGTTACACCACAGGTATTTGCTGTGATCGGTGCCGTCCACGTCTTCGACGAAGTTAAAGCCTTCCGCCGTGGCGCCGTCTTTCGGATTGAAAGGCAGGCGGCCGAGGAAACGCGGCAAGGTCAGGCCGACATAGCGCGAGTCTTCGGAGTCGCGGAACGACTTCCACTTCGCGTATTCGACGGTATCGAACACTTTGCCGAGATCGCGCGGCTTGCCGAGATCGGCAAACGTTTCGAGACCCATCAGTTCAGGCGACGCCGATGCGATGAACGGTGCGTGCGCCGCAGCTGCGACATGCGCCATCTGTTCGATGAAGTACACGTCTTCCGGCTGACGCGTCACTTCGAAGTCACCGATGATCGTGCCGAACGGCGCGCCACCGAACGTACCGAACTCTTCTTCATACACCTTCTTGAAGAGTGCGCTCTGGTCGAATTCGATCGCGTTCTTGAAGTCGCGCACGAGGTCGCGCTTCGGCGCGTGCAGCGCCTTGATCTTGACCGTCGAGCCGGTATTGCTTTCCTTGCACAGATAGTCGAGGCCGCGCCACGTGCTTTCCATGCGCTGGAATTGCGGTGCATGCATCACCGCGCTCAGTTGCGCAGAGATCAGGCGGTCGAGTTCCGCGACGCGCGCGTCGATGGTGGCCGACAGGTTGTCGGACATGACCACCGTGCCGTCGAGCACCTGGTGGACGAGCTCGCCGATCAGGTCTTTCGCGCGCGCGTGTTCGGAATCGGACTTCGCCACGCGGCTTTTCTCGACGATTTCGTCGAGCAGCGTGGATTCCGTGCCGCTCTGCACGCTGGCGAGTTGGGCTGCTGCCGTTTGCTGGTTCATCTCACACCCCGTACGTACTTATTCGCCCTGCTTGTCGTGATCCGGCGCGCCGGCGTGCTGGTCTGCTGCGTTGCCCTGATCTTTCGCCAGCGTCTGCAACTGCTGCGTGTTGTTGAGCACTTCGCTCAGCAGGTCCTCGAGCTTGTCGTTGCCGGCCAGCTTGTTGCGCAGGTCGGCCAGCTTCGAACGCGCATCGAGCAGACGGCGCAGCGGTTCGATCTGCGCGACCACCTCATCCGGATTGAAATCGGCCATCGACTTGAAACGCAAGTCGACTGCAAATTTGCCGCCCGCCTCACTCAGGCGGTTTTCCACCTGAAACGCAGCGCGCGGCTCGATCGCTTTCATCACGTCGTCAAAATTGTCGCGGTCGATATTGACGAACTTACGATCGCGCAACTTCGGCTGCTCGACTTCGGACTGCCCTGCCAGATCGGCAACCACGCCGACGACGAACGGCAACTCCTTTATCTCGATCGCATCGCCGCGCTCAACTTCGTACGTCAGTTGAACGCGCGGAGGCCGCACTTTTTGCAAACGCTTCTGAATACTTTCTTTCTTCGCCATCGTCGGCTCCCGGATGCAGATAGGTCAGGCGTGTGGATCAGCGCAGCGCGCTGAACGGGTCGGACGCGCCGCCGCTTTGTGCGGCTTTGGCGGGTGCTGCAGGCGCAGCCGGGGCGGCAGGCGCCGCGGGGGCCGCCGGCGTAGCGGCCGGAGCCGCTGCGCTGGTGGTGGCATCCGGCGTATCCCCGGCCTTGCCCTTGGCAACGACGTGGCGAACGATGCGCTTCTTCTTCACGGCCGGCTTGTCGTTCGGGTCAGGCGGGAACAACGTGGCTTCGCCGAGCGTGTCGCGCAACTGCTTGGCGAGCGCTTGCGCGTCCGACTTCGCATCACCCGCGAGCGACGCATCCTGACGCAGTTCGCCGAGCGATTGCGTGGCCACGCGCAGGCCGGCTACCGCCAGCACGCTCTTGGCCTGACGATCCGTCTGGTCGCGCTGCAGCGCTTCTTGCGCGGCGACGATGGCCTGACCGTAGTGACCCTGAGTAAACTGGATCTGCGCAATGCGCGACCACGGTTCTTCACGGGTCGGATCGGATTTTGACAATTGCTGATAAAGCGCGATGGCGCGATCCTGATCACCGCCCTTGGCGACGGTATCCGCGTCCGCGAGTTGCTTATTAAAAGCCTCCGGTGTGGTCGCTGTGTTGTTGCCCTGTGTCGCGCAACCGGCAATCACGCCGCATGCCAACACTACCCCAGATAGTTTTACTAACAGACGCTCATTCATCGTTTTTCACCGACGTGCGATTTTTTTAATTCAAGGAGAAACCGGAGTTTTGCTTTGCTTCAACTGCGCGGGTATAGTACAGGCCAATTTTCGATAATTCAACTTTCGTGTGAAGAAGCATTGCACAAAAAAAATGCATGTGGATGATTTAAACGAAACATGCAGAAATTGTTTCCTGGCGCAATAGCCGCATTGTGGAGAGCGGAAAAAATTTCCGCCTACCGACCTGCAAACACGCGAGTGCCATAGAACAATGCACTTTGCATAAAGCGGCATTACGCGGCATAGCGTTGCTGCAAATTTGCGGGATTGAATTCGTTATTGATGTTTTGACGGGGGACGGCGCCGAGCCGGTCGATGTATATGAATTCGCGTCTTGTTCGCCATGCATCGCTATTGATTGCAACCGCCGCGGCGTGCGCGCTGCTGGGCGGCTGCGCGGCCGCCGTGCCGGCGCTGGGAGCCGCTGCCAACGCGGTTTTGCAGGCGAGCGGCCTCGGTAAGCCCGACGTACCCGATGCGCAAAAGCCACCACGTAATGTCGGCCTCACGTTATACGCCGCGTCAAATCTGAATGCCGCCAATGACAACCGCCCATTGGCGCTGGTCGTGCGGCTTTACGTGCTGAAAGACCCCACTTCATTCCAGCAGGCGCCATTCGACGCCTTTACCGATCCGGCCAAGGAAAAGACCATACTGGGTGGCGATCTGCTGGGCGTGCGCGAAGTGACACTGATCCCCGGTCAACGTTACGTCGTCACCGAAAAAGTCTCGCGTGAAGCGCAGGCATTCGGTATCGTCGCTCTATTCCGCGATCCGGCCATGCAACGCTGGAAATTCGCCTTCGACCCGGCGAAGTCGGAGAAATCCGGCATAATGATCGGCCTGCATAACTGTGCAATGACGGTGACCAACGGCACTGTGATCCCGCCAGAACAGGGATTGCCCGCCCAGCCGTTGAATATGCTTTCTTCGGTAAGCTGCGGCTAAAGATGCCGTGCAAATACGATTTAACAGTTTTTAGAGAATTAACAATGTGGCGTTCGAATCGTTTATCTCCGGACGCGTCACACGCTGAACGCATATAACAGGTTTGAGATGAGTTATTCAGCAAAAGTGCTCTGGGGGGAAGGCCTGTTTCTGAGGCCGCAGCATTTTCAGCGTCAGGACGCCTATCACGAGGCGCGCCTGTTCGAATCGATCCAGGCGATCCAGCCGTACAACTGGGGCGTGCGTTCGGCGCGCTTCGACCGCGACGCACTCGGCAGCAACGTGCTGCGCGTGAGCGAACTCTCGCTGGTGTTTCCGGATGGCGCGCTCTACTCAGCGCCGCAAGCCGACGGCCTGCCACCGCCGATCGCGCTCGACACGCTGCCAGACGGCATCAACGAATTTACCTTCTATCTCGCGCTGCATCCGTTGCGCGAAGCCGGCGCGAACTATTCACAAGACAGCAATGCAGGCTTCGTATCGCGTTACGTCAGCGAGCAAACACCGGTGGCCGATCATTTCACCGACGCCGCCGAAGCCGACATCACCTTCCTGAAGACCAGCGTCAAACTCATTGCGCATAGCGAGCCGCGCGACCAGTTGCTGTCGGTGCCGCTCGTGCGCGTTCGCCGCACCGCCACCTCGGGTTTTGAAATCGACGACACGTTCGTGCCGCCCTGCCTCGCGATCGATGCGTCGCCGATCCTGCATCAACGGCTGCGTCAACTGATCGACGCGCTGCAGGCCAAGGTCAACGCACTGTATGGTTTTCACCGCGAGCCGACCAAGAACATCATCGAGTTCCGCTCCGGCGACATCGCGTCGTTCTGGCTGCTGCACACCGCGAGCGCCGCGTTTGCCTCGCTCGCGCATCTTTATCAGCATTCGGCGCTGCATCCTGAACGCCTGTTCCAGGAGTTGCTGCGTCTGGCCGGCCAGTTGATGACGTTTTCGAAGGGCTATGCGCTGTCCGACCTGCCGGCTTACCGGCATGACGATCCCGGCCCCGGCTTTGCGCGTCTCGACACGATCCTGCGCGATCTGCTCGAAACCGTGATCTCCACGCGTTACTTCGCGATCGCGCTCGAAGAAGTGCGTCCGTCGTTCCATGCAGGCCGTCTCGACTCGGGCAAGATCGACGACAAAACGATGTTCTACATCGCGGTGTCCGCGGACATGCCAACCGCTGAACTGGTCGAAGCCGTACCCGCCCGCTTCAAGGTCGGCGCGCCGGACGACGTCGACAAGCTGGTGCTCTCGGCCATGCCGGGCGTGCGCCTCGTCTACACGCCGCAAGTGCCGCCCGCCATTCCGGTGCGGCCGGGCGCATGCTACTTCTCTTGCGAATCGCGCGGCGCATTGTATGACCGCATGTTGCAGGCCCAATCGGCAATGATCTACGCGCCGTCGGGCATCAACGATCTTCAACTCGAACTGATCGCCGTCACATCATGAGCTACGCGCCTTCCCTGTTTGGCGGCAGCACGCCTGCCGCGACGCCCGCCCCCATGACCGAGCCGAGCTATCAGGTCCGCTCGCTGCTCGATCTGCTCTACGACGGCTTCTTCATGCTGTTTCTGTTGAAGAACGGCCGCGAGCCTGGCGACGCGCACGAATTCAGCCAGCGCATCCAGCAGTTTCTCGGCGACTTCGAGCGCGGTGCGAAAAAGCTCAACGCGTCGGCGGAAGATGTCTACGCGTCCAAGTTTGCGTTCTGCGCCGCCATCGACGAATCGGTGTTGTCATCCACCTTCAAGATCCGCACGGAATGGGAGCGTCGGCCGTTGCAACTGGTGCTGTTCGGCGAGCAACTGGCAGGCGAGAAATTCTTCCAGTATCTCGAGGAATGCCGCGCGCAGGGTGCCGCGCGTTTACAGTCGCTCGAAGTGTTCCACATGTGCCTGCTGCTCGGCTTCCAGGGCAAGTATCTGCTCGAAGGACCGGAGAAGCTCGCCTATCTGACCGCACGCATCGGCGACGAAATCGCGCATATGAAAGGCAAGCGCGCACCGTTCGCGCCGCATTGGCCGCTGCCGGATCAGGTGGCGCACCGGCTCAAGCGCGAGGTGCCGTTGTGGTCGATCGGCGCGGTGTTCGCGCTGGTTGGGCTGCTCGCTTATCTCGGCCTGAACACTTACCTGAAAGATCAGACGTTGCGCACGCTCGCTCCGTATTCGCAGGTGGTCAAGCTCGGCCCGCAATCGGCCACGTTGACGATTTCGCTGCCGTAAATCAGAACGGCAACGCGTAACGAAAAAGGCGGCCCGTGAAAACGGGCCGCCTTTTTTAGTGCGAGACGAACGCTTCGAAGCGTCGACGTACCGCCGACGCCTGACTGCCTGCTCCGCTTACTGCGACTCTTCCGCCCACACGGCGTTTTCACGCGCCATCAGCGCCGTCGACGCAGCCGGCCCAAACGTGCCTGCCGTATAACCACGCGGCTTGTCGCCCGACTTGGCCCAGCCATCCAGAATCGGTTCGGCCCACGCCCATGCGGCTTCGAGTTCGTCACGGCGCATGAAGTGCGTGAGGCGTCCGCGAATCACGTCGATCAACAAACGCTCGTATGCTTCCGCGCGACGCTCGGTGAAAGCCTGCTGCAAGTCCAGGTTCAGATTCACCGGCAACATGTGCATGCCGCTGCCGGGTTCCTTCGCGAGCATCTGCAACTGGATCGACTCTTCCGGCTGCAACTGGATCACGAGACGGTTGCCGTAATTGCGCCCACCGCTCGGAATGATCGAGAACGGCAATTCGGAAAACTCGATAACGATTTCCGATACCTTCTTCTGCAGACGCTTGCCGGTGCGCAGGTAAAACGGCACGTTGGCCCAGCGCCAGTTGTTGATATGCGCGCGCAGCGCGACGAAAGTCTCGGCGCGGCTGCCGGCCGGCACATTGTCTTCCTCGAGGTAGCCCTTCACCGGCTCGCCGTTTACCGCGCCGGCCGTGTACTGGCCGCGCACGGTATCGCGCGCGATATCCTCGGGCGTCATGGGGCGCAGCGAGCGCAGCACCTTGAGCTTCTCGTCGCGCACCGCATCCGGATCGAGCGACACCGGCGGCTCCATGGCGACGATGCACAGCAACTGCAGCAAGTGGTTCTGCACCATGTCGCGCAGCGCACCGGTTTTATCGTAGAAGCCCGCGCGGCTGCCCACCCCGACCTCTTCGGCCACGGTGATCTGCACGCGCTTGATATACGGCGCCTGCCACAACGGACCGAAAATCGCGTTGCCAAAGCGCAGCACCATCAGGTTCTGCACGGTTTCCTTGCCGAGGTAATGATCGATCCGATAGATCTGCGCCTCGCTGAAATGCTTGCCAACCGCCGTGTTGATCTCCTGCGCGGACGCCAGATCGTGGCCCAGCGGTTTCTCGAGCACCACCCGCGAATTCTCGTCGACCAATCCCGCCGCCGAAAGGTTTTCGCAGATATTCGTGAACAGATCCGGCGAGGTCGCGAGATAGAACACGCGCCGCACGCCTTCGCGCGACACTTCCTTCAGACGCTGGTAGTCCTCGACCGAATCGACGTCCATGCGCACGTACTCGAACAGCGCGAGGAATTTGTCCCAGGCGGTGGCATCGAACGCCTTCTTTTCGATGAAGGGCTTCGCCTTCGCTTCCATGAATTCGCTGATGTACTCCTCACGCGACCACGGCTTGCGGCCGATCGTGATAATGCGGGTGTCCGGCGGCAGATTGCAGTGCAGATGCGCCATGTAGAGCGCGGGCAGCAGCTTGCGAAATGACAGGTCGCCGGTGCCGCCGAAGATGATCATGTCGAGCGGCAGGTTGGGAGTGGCTGAAGCGTGTTGGGTCGTCATAGCGCGATCGCAGCGTCGTGGTAGGCGTCAAGTCAACAGACAAAGGGCAAAAAACGCCGGCGGACCGGCGCTTTTTTCTGGCAAACGCCTATGGTGCAACGTTTTGAGATTGTTTGCACGGCAACATGTGCCGCAGGTTGGCGCAAGATGCCAATTAGGACCTGCGAACCGCAACGTGCCGGACGCTGCGAACGGTCCGCGATCAGGCGCCTGACAAGGCTTCGCGCGCCACGCGGCAGGCCGCCAGATCCCACGCCGCGCAGCCGACACTTTTAAAAACAATCGGTTGTTTCGACGGCAACAAAGCGGCGTTGTCCACCACGGTGGCAATTCCACCGACCCGCGCCCAATCGACACCGGCCTGAATGAAATCGCCGGCTTCATGCCTCGCGCCGGCTTCGTCGTCGACGAACAGCGCGCTGCCTGCGATCGTGCGCGCGCCGATCTCGACCATAGCCGGTGTGAACGCGCCGACGCCGATCACGAGCCGGTCCGCGCGCGCGGCTTCGTCGTAGACGGCCTGCTTGCTGGTGGTCAGCGCAATCACCACGTCGATCGAATCAGGGATGGCCGCGTTGGAGTCGGCCAGCGGTCGCAGTTCGTGCGCGCTGCCGCCATGCGCACCCTGCGCAGCATGTGCGGCGCAAAACGCTTCGGCCCGCGCGGGCGCACTGCCCTTCACCCACACGCGAGCGTCGGGAAACAATTCGCCGATCGCTTCCAGATGATTCACCGCCTGCGTGCCGGTGCCGATCAGCAGGAATTCGCGCGGCCTTGCCGGCGCGAAAGTGCGTACGCCGAGCATCGACATCGCCGCCGTGCGGCGCCCGGTCACCGTCGGGCCATCGAGGATGAAGAGCGTCTCGCCGGTATCGGCGTCGAAGGCCATCACCTGGCCGTGGATCGTCGGGATGCCGCGTGGTCGATTGCTCGCGCATACGTTGACCAGCTTGTGGATCGCGAGATCGGGCGCGGTGGCCGGCATCGATAGCATGATGCCGCCCTCGTTGAGCGGCACGACGAGCCGTTCAGGACTCACAACCCGTTGCTGTGCGTAGTCGATGCTCGCACGCCTCAATGCGTCGACGAGCGTCGCGTACGGAATCAGCCGCGCGGTGGCGGCAGCGTCGAAAATCTGTGTGGTCGGGCGGGTCATAAGCGGGCTTTTCCTGTCCAGGCGAGTTGATGCGTTCGATTCAGCGCACCAGACACGCGGCTGTTCCGGGAATCGGGAACAAGCGATTCTACGACGCGCTGCGCGCCGTGGGGCCGGATCGCGGGAACGCGGGCACGCGGCTGCAGCGCAGGAATTGGCCTGCCTTACCGAAAAGCAGCGGCGCGCCGCCGCTAGGGTCATTGCGAAACGGCGTCGTCTTTGGCGTCGTCTTTCTTGCCGTCCTCGAACATCGCGCGGCACGCCGGACTGAGTTCGTCGAGGTGCTGCTTCATGCAGGCGGTGATTTTTGCCTTGCTCGGGATGTGGGCGGCGCAGAAATGCATCGCGTCGCTGCGACAGGCCTTGGCCCGGTCGTCCTGGGTAGCCGCATGCGCTGCGGTGACGGCGCCGAGCGCGACGAGGCCGGCAGCAAGCACGGCATAGGTTCGCTTCATGACGGGCTCCGGTATCGCAAAAGTCGGCGTGAAGCTCCTCAGCAGAAAACGGGCCCGATCATTGCGTTCGCCGTGCGGCTTGCCGGTTGCCGTATCTAGCGCACGCTGCGGGTGAGCGTCATGCCACGCCCTGCGTAGAAACGCGCCACCGTGGCGAACGGCAAATAGACATCCGCCTGGTGAGGCGCAATGCCCGACGGATTATGAAACCATACGCCATCGCGATCGCGCCCGTGCAGCAGGATCAGATGCCCGCCCTGGCTCTGATTCGGCCGCTCCGGATAACGGATCTCGGGGCTCACGGAAACGATCGCCAGCGTGTCGCCGTCGATGCGCACGGCGATCTCTTCGAGCGGCGCCTGCGGCAGCACTTCGACCTGAATACCGAATGCCTCGCCGAGCCAGTCGGCGAACGGCTGGTAGATCAAACCGTCGACGCCACCGTCGTCACGCAGCCGGTACACGCCGTGGCGCAACGCTTCGTCCAGCAACGCGGCGCGCGGCGCGTGTTCGATGCGCCAGTAATCGAGCGCGGATTCGAGGCAGGTCAGACCGCACAGGCGTTTCGCCCAGAAACGGTAACGCTCCGGGTCGGCAAAACCGCTCTGCTGCCAGTGTGGATCGTCGCATGGGTCGCCCTCTTGTTCGACGATGTGGCGCACCCATTCGGGGCTGCCCCATTGCGTGTGGTACGGCACCTCGGTGTGGCGTAGTGTCGGTTGGTTCATGAATCGCGCGGAGTCGGTGGCAAATATTTTCACAGCATGCTACACGGCCGGCCCAGCGGAGCGCACGCATACGGAATTTATTCGTCATGCAGATATTTGCCGTTTATTCGCCAGACAGATATTTGTCGAATATGCGTCACACGAATATTTGACAAATATCTGTGTGACGCATAAAGTGTGTTTATTCGTCTCGCGGATAATTTGCCATGATCCACCTTGTCGCCACGCCGGACCAAATGGCCCAACTGCTCGCTGCCGGTCGGCGCCAGGCCGGCCTCACCCAGGCTGACGCCGCCGCGCGCATCGGCGTGAGCCAGAGCCGCATCTCGGCGCTGGAAACCGACGCCACCGCCCTTACCCTCGCACAATTGCTGGCGCTGTGCGGCGCCTACGGCCTGCAATTGCAGGTACGCGACAAGAACCAGCCGGTGCCTGAACCGGCGCCTTTGGTCGAGTGGTAAGCATGGGCCGCCAAACGCATTCGCGGGCGCTTTCGGTGTGGGCCAACGGCGAGCGCGTCGGCGTCTGGCGCCTGCCCACCCGCGGCCCCATGGAGTTCGCTTACGACCCCGCATGGGTCGCCTCGCCCGCGGGCCGGCCGCTTTCGCTCTCGCTGCCGTTCGCGCCGAGCAACGTGGCGAACAAAGGGCCACGGGTGCTCAACTATTTCGACAATCTGCTGCCCGACAGCGAGGCCATCAGAAAGCGCATCGCCCAGCGCTACCAGACTGATACGCTCGATGCATTCGATCTGCTGCAAGCCATCGGCCGCGATTGCGTGGGCGCCGTCCAGTTGCTGGCCGAAGACGACGCGCCGGCCGGCGTCGAACGCATCGAGGGCACGCCGCTCTCCGACAGCGAGATCGAGACCATGCTGGCGCGCACCGTCAGCAACCCCGCCCTCGGCGCAGCCGACGAAGCAGACGATTTCCGCATCTCGCTCGCCGGCGCGCAGGAGAAAACCGCCCTGCTGTGGCACGACGGCAAGTGGCAGCGCCCGCATGGCGCCACGCCTACCACGCACATTTTCAAGCTGCCGCTCGGGCTGGTCGGCAACAAGCTCGCCGACCTCAGCACCTCGGTCGAAAACGAATGGCTGTGTCTGCGGATTCTGCGCGCCTATGGCCTGCCGGTGGCCAACACCGAGATCATGACGTTCGGCAAGCAGCGGGTGCTGAGCGTCGAACGCTTCGACCGGCAACTGCATTCGAGCGGGCAATGGCTGCTGCGCCTGCCGCAGGAGGACTTCTGCCAGGTGTACGGCGTGCCGTCGCATCGCAAGTACGAAAACGAAGGCGGTCCGGGCCTGCTGGACCTCGCGCGGATTCTCCAGCAATCGGTGTCGGCGCAACAGGACATCGAAACGCTGCTGGCAAGCCAGATCCTGTTCTGGATGCTGGCGGCGCCGGACGGCCACGCCAAGAACTTCAGCATTCGCCTGCTGGCGGGCGGTCAGTACCGTCTCACGCCGCTTTACGACGTGATGTCGATCTGGCCGGTGGAGGGTAACGGCCCGAACCAGTGGTCATGGTTCAAGGCCAGGCTCGCCATGGCGATGTGGTCGCGCAGCAAACACGACGCCTTCCGCGACGTGCAGCGGCGCCATTTCAACACCATGGCGCCAAGGTGCTCATACGGTGCGAACGCCGAACCGTTGATCCAGCGGCTGATCGAACAGACGCCGGCGGTCATCGCGCGGGTCTCGGCCGAATTGCCCGAGCGCTTTCCGGGCAAGGTTGCCGAGCGGATTTTCAAAGGCCTGAAAAACTCGGCGGCCAAGCTCGACACAATGCCGCCCGCGTAACGGCGGGTGAGGGTAAATTCAATCGGAATTACTTACAGATTCCGCCCGGTTTAATCGGTAAAATACATTCGATGCTAAAAGCATAAACAGATCGCCGAATGTGTCCGTTCGCACCTCGCACCGACAGGTTTGGCGGCAGTCATACCAAAACACAGGCCGTGAGACTTTTTGCGGTACATTTGCTGTCCCCCGCGTAGCCGCGTCAATGCGCATCCAATGTGCGTGGCCGCGCTGCGCGTGCCATATCGCATGCCCCCAGCCACCCTTCAAGAAGGCAGATCCTCACGCAGTATGACCAACGAAACAAACTCACCTGACTCCATTGCCGTCGCCGAGCGCGTGCGCGAGTTGATGAGCCGGCATGGAATCGGCAAACGCCAGCAGACCACTGAGCTATGCCGCATCCTCGATCTGAGTTTTTCGCAGGGACACCGCAAGCTGCGCGGCAACAGCCCGTGGACTCTCTCGCAGATCAAGAAGGTTGCCGAGGTGTTCGGCGAACCTGCCGCTCAGCTATTCGGCGCACAGTCGCTCGATCCAGGCATGGTCGGCGCCATCGCCCAGGAGGCGGTGTTCTGCGTCGGCGCGATCGAGCTGGCCTGCACCGCATGGGTCGGCGCCGCGCTCGAACCGGGCAGCCGCCCTGAATTTGTCGCGTACTCGAAGCTCGGCCAATGGCGCGTGGCGCGCCACGACGGCACGCTTTACCAAAGCGCCTACGAAGTCCACAAGATCGAGATCTATCCGCGCCGCGCCGAGACCGACAAGCCGACCATCGCCGTGGTGGACGACGATCAGGCCTCCGCCGACAACCTGCGCGACTATCTCGAGGGCAGCGGTTTCGCGGCGGTGGCGATCTACGGCCTCGCGGCGTTTGCCGAACAACTGCAAACGCAGATCTTCGACGGCGTTGTGATCGATTGGCTGTTCGGCTCACAGACCTCGGCGGCAGCGATCCGCGCAGTGCGGGCATCAGAGAATCCGGACGCGCCGATTTTCGTGCTGACCGGCGAACTGCTGACCGGCAAGGCCAGCGAATCGGAGATCAGCGAGGTCATTCGCAATTACGACGTTGCGTGCTATGAAAAGCCCGCGCGTATGGCGATCCTGGTCGCCGATCTGTCCAAGCGCCTCAACCGGCCTTGATGATGCATACGCCGGCAAGCGGCTGAAGGTGCGTGCTCAGGTTGAGCCCTCCTCCAACTGCGTTTCCTCAAGGCGTCACGTCACACCGTATGCCGCGAAGCCAAAGCTCGCTGCAACGCACTGCGCAGTTCCTCGTAATGTACTGGCTTTAATAACGCTTCAAAGAACGGCTGCAAGCCGGCTTCTCCCGCTTCCCCTGCCGCCCCACCCGCACTACCTACGCTATCCGCCTCTGGCGCATACGCGCTCACCACGATCACTGGAACACCCGACGATGGCCCCCCGCGTGCCGCGAAATCCGCAAGGAACGTATAACCGTCGCGATCCGGCATATGCAGATCGAGCAACACCACGTCACAGCGACGCGCGTCGAGCCACGCGAGTGCATCGTCGGCATTGGAAACGGCGTGCGCGTCGAAATCCATGTGCGCGATCATTTCGCTGAGCGACTCGCGAATCAGCCGGTTGTCGTCGACGATCAACACGCACGGGCGCGCGCCGCCTGGTTCGGCCTGCGCCGTCACGCCGGGCGGCACGGTTGCCGCGACCGGCGTGACCGGGATCGTCACCGTAAAGGTCGTGCCCTCGCCCACCGCGCTCGCCACGTCGACGGCACCGCCGAACAGCCTGACCAGCCCCTGCACGATCGCGAGCCCCATCCCCGCGCCCTCGAAGCGGCGCGTGCGCGACGCGTCCAGTTGCGTGAACTCCTGGAAGATCAGCGGAATTTGCTCATGCGGCACGCCCGGCCCCGTATCGCTGACGACGAAGATCAGGACCGCCGGCCGCTGCCTCAGTTGCACGCGGACCGTGCCGGTTTCGGTGTAGCGAATTGCGTTGGCGACGAGGTTGTTGACGATCTGGCGGATGCGGTGCGGATCGGAATCGACGAGGCCGCTCATGCCGCTTGCCTCGCTTTCCAGCTTGAGCCCGCGCGCGGCGGCCGACATCGCGTGTTCGTCGACGATCGACGCCAGCAGCTCGCGCGGCTCGAAACGCTCGTGACGCAACTCGAGCTTGCCGGCGCCGAGGCGCGCGTAGTCAGTCAGGTCTTTCATCTGTGCTTCCAGATGCCGCCCCGCGGTTTCGAGACGCTGGATCACCTTGCGGTCGGCCTCGGAGTGATAGTTGAAGCCCAGCAATTCGATCGACGACACGATCGCATGCAACGGCGTGCGCAGTTCGTGGCTGATCATGCCGAGAAACGCATCCTTCGCGAGACTCGCCTCGCGTGCCGCGCGGCTCGCCTGATGCTCCGCTTCAAGCGCCGCGTGCTGCTGATGCATCAGGCGCATGCGGCGCCGGCCGTTGAGCACCAACAGTGTGGTCGCGGCCGCGGACAACAACAGCAGCAACAGGCCGCCTGCGAACAGCATACGGCGCTTGTCGATGAAATCGCGGTTCATCGCCTCACGATCGGCCACGTCGGCGAAACGGCGGCTCAACGCGAGATCGTTGACCTCGTTCCAATGCTGACGCAACTCCACGACAATCTTGTCGGCGCGGCTGCGGTCCTTCGGCAACGCATCCACCTCAGGCTGAATCCCATCCAGCAAATGATCGAGCGACTGGATTTCGTCCTGTTGCCGTTGCAGCAGCGCGAGCTGAGTAGTCAGCCTGCGTGTCGAACCGGCCATCACGTGCAGCTTTGATTGCAGCAACTGGTAGCGCAGCATGAGCCGCGGATAGTCGTCGTCGACACCGGATTGATACAGCAGCAACTGGTTCTCGAAACGCGCGTAGGCGATCTGCAGTTGCGCTGCGTCCCAATAGAAACCATCGTACTGACCGGTCAACTGTTCGGTGGCGCGCGGATTGAGCAGGTTCGCGTACAACAGATAGCCGATCGCGCCTGCCGGCGCCGCCAGCGCGGTCAGCCAGATCAACACATAGAGGACACGACGCAAGGGGCGGCGTGTTATTTGACGATGAGTGCCTTGATCTGCCATACGAATTTAGAATCGCCCGCCGCGCCCATGAGTTCATCGGGAAACGCGTCGCGCGGATAGATAAGAAACAGCGGCCCGAAGTCGCTGATCTTCAGGCGCCGGCCGTTCATGCTGTACGCAACGACCACGCCGTAGCGATCGCAGTCCGTCACCGGAATGGTGTACGTATAGTCGTCGAGCGTATGGATCTCGACTGCGCTGCCGGATGCGCCGACTGTCTTCAGGATATCCGCGAGCAGCGGTCCTGTGAAGGTGGAACGCGGAGTCCAGGTGGTGGCGGTCGTAATCGAATGAGCTGGCAGCGCGAGCAGTTGCGCGTCGGTGAAGTGATACAACTGGTGCGTCGCATCGTTGGTCTTGCTGATCTTGCCCTTCACATCGAGCGATAGCGGCAACGACTCTGCCTGCGCCTGTGCCTGCATGCTCCACGCGGCGAAAGCGAGGAGCAGACCCAGCCCCCACCATGCGCCCCGGACCACGCCTTTCCTGCCATTCACCGCTATGCCCGCCTTGGTCATCTTCATCTGTTTGGTCATTCCATCGTTTGTTATTTTGCGGGCGGCTGCGCTGCGCCGGCTCAACCGGCCAGCGGACCTGCAGCATCCTCGCCGTTGCCCTTGCCCGTTTGCCGCCGCGGCGGCGGTCTTTGCGACACGCCCCGTCCGGCGGCGCGCGTCACCCCGACGCGCGATCTTTGAACCGCATGCATAATATCGCCAAAATTCTTTGTCTCAAAAACGGGGACCTGCCGCCGCGCTGCGCCGCGCGCCGCTCTCCGTCTACGGGACACCTGCCCGACCCGCGCACCGCGACGCCCCGAGAGTCATGAACAAGCCGGTTTTGCCCCTGACGTACGAACAACTCGATCGCTGGATCGAATCGCTGCAACCCGCGTTGCTGGCGGAGCGTTTCACCATGGCGATCGGCATTCTGCGTGGCGGCGCGCCGCTTGCGCTGATGGTTTCGCATGCGGCCGGCACGCCGGTGGCGTTTCTGCGTTACGACCGCCAGTCGCGCACGGTCGCCTGGGATTCGACGCTGCCGATCCCGCCCGCCGGCTCGAAAGTGCTGCTGTGCGAGGACATCGCGGGGCGTGGCTTTACGCTGACCGATTGCATCGCTTTCCTTCAGCAGCATGGCCTCGACGTCAGAACGCTGACCGCCGCGGTCGACGACCTGAGCCGCACGCAACCCGACTACGCGATCGACGCCCGCGGCTACTTCGCGCTGTTTCCGTGGGAGCGCCAGGCCTACACCGAGCGTTATCGCGAAGACTGGGAGCGCGTTGAAGCGGGCGCTGCGTCCGCCATGGCCGACGATCACGAATACGCCACCTACGCAATCGACCTCGACGGCATTCTGCTACCCGACGTGCCGCTCGCACGCTACGACGAGGATCTGGCCGCGGCGCTCGCCGAACGCGACGCGCTGCTGCCGTTCGAGGTGCTGCCGGGCATCGATCTGCAACGCGTGCGCACGATCATCACCGGCCGGCCGGAACTGGATCGCGCGCGCACCGAAGCGTGGCTCGCGCGGCACGGCTTCGGTCATATGCAACTGGTGATGCGCACGCCCGGGACGCACGACGAAAGTGCCGCCGGCGCCGCCGCTCACAAGGCTGCGGCGGCGTTGCGCGGCGGTGTCACGCATTTTGTCGAGAGCGATCCGGTGCAGGCGCTGCTGATCGCGCAGCAAGCGCCGTTACTGCGCGTGATCTGGTGGGACGCGCTTACGCAAACGGGGATGCTGGTGGGGGCGCGCGCGTGGACGTGAGCGGCGGCTAGGCTTCTTTCGCCTCTCTGAGTTCTCTGGTTTCTCTGAGCTCTTTACCATCACGCAGATGCAGATGCCGCGCGGCCCGCTGCGAGGCGACGATGATCAGCTTCATCGTCGCACGCGTGGCGCCGACGAACAGCTTGCGTGCAATCCGTTCGTCGAATAGTTCGAAGTCGACCTCCGTGAGAATCACGCACGGCGCCGCCTGCCCCTTGAAGCGGTAGATCGACTCGAACAGCACATCTCCTTCGCGATACTCCGGGTTGCCGAACAGATCGTATTTACCCGTAAAACTGCGCAACCGATGTGGTCCGAGATGATCCTGCGCGGTCATCGCCGAGCCTTCGCGGCCGCGAAACGACAGCACCGCAATATCCTGCTTGCGAAAGCCGAGCGACAAGGCCTGCGTGATCGCCCGCTTGGTCGCCTCGATGCTGCCTTCGGCGGCGTTCGCTTCGTCGTAGACGGAGAGCGAAATATCGGAGCCGTCGAACGGACTGCCCGAGGCCAAACCCGCCGCGACCGGCACCGAGGCGCCGACCACGTCCCGCACATAATCGAGAATGTCACGCGGGCTGCGGTAGTTGGTAGTCTCTTTCAGCGTGGTCCAGCCGTGCAACTCGACAGGCTCGCGCATATACAGATTCTGCAGCGGATCTTCGAGCCACCACCACGCGGCGCCCGGCCGCAACAGACGCTCGAGTGCAGCCACCCACGGCTGCTGGAAATCCTGCCCTTCGTCGACGATCAGCACGTCGAATTGCCAGCGCGCGTCGATCGGCGTTTCGGCGAAAGTCGTTTCAAGCTGTTTGAATACGTCGCCAGACTGAAAATCCGGCTCGCGGCCCGCGTCGCGCGCGACCCAGTCGCATAGCTGGTGATAGTTCGCCACCTTTGCCTCAGGCGGCGCGACCCGCGCAATGTGATCCGCGAGCGGCCGGTTGAAACACACGTACAAAGGCCGCTGACCACGCGCCGCCGCGTCCTTCATCACCTGCACCGCCAGTTGCGTCTTGCCGGAGCCGGCCGTGCCGATCACGCGCAGCCGGAACGGCGAAAACTCCAGCCGTCGCGCCCAGGTCGCGAGGCCACCGGCCAGACGCGTGACGAGCGTGCCGGCCTGGCCGACGAGCGCGCTGGCGTCGGGCGTAAGCGAGAGTTCGTCGGCGAGAAAGTGATGGATTTTCGGTGCGCAGGCGAGGCGCGCTTCGTCCGCCGGCAAGGCTTCGCGAATGATCGCGGCAAGCCGGTCCTTGCGCGTCGCGTCGACGATCCGCGCGGGATTCACGCCGGCAATCGCCGCGTCCTTGACGATGTGGTCCGGGCAATACAGCAGTTCTTCGATGAAATATGTACCCGCGCCGAACGCCGCGGTGAAGCGCCGGTGCAGCGTTTCGACGGTATGCGCGAGCGCGATCGCCACATTGCGTTCCGTCTGAAGATAGACCTTGACGAGCCCCTTGGGCGTTTCGCGCAGGAAACCGGTTTTCTGTTCGACGATCATCACGCGCCCAGCCGGGCTGACGATCACGAAGTCGGCCTCGCCGAACACCGAGAAGTTCTGGTTCAGACGGGTCCAGTGCACGCCGTGATAGACGGTGTAGCCATCGGGAAGCGCTTCTTCCAGCAAGGCGAGGGTCTCGCGTTCGCGTGCCGCCGCACCGGTGGCGGCGAGGCTCTTCCAGTCGTCGGGGACAATGCGGGCCATGCGGTGCCTCGTCGTGTTCGGGTGCGCACATTGTACGCAACGCCCGTGCGTTGCCGGCATGGCACGTCGGGCGATACACGGACCTCTATGGGCAAGGTGCTTCGGACCAGGCTCCGGGCAACACTTCACGCAGCAGATTGCGGGCTGGCGGCGCGCAAATCCATGCGCATCGTGTATCGTTACTGGCTGAACGCCGCGCGCCACGCGCGGCTTGCCAACTGTCAATATAAAGAAAGGATTTACCGGATGATCACGATCTGGGGACGCGCCAACTCGGTCAACGTACAGAAAGTCTTGTGGTGTTGCGACGAACTGGTGCTGCCGTACGAACGCATCGACGCGGGCCTGAAATTCGGCCGCAACAACGAGCCCGACTACCTGGCGATGAACCCGACCGGTAAAATTCCGACGCTGGTCGACGACGACTTCGTGCTGTGGGAATCGAACTCGATCCTGCGCTATCTGGTGCTGCAATACGGCGAATCGAGTCTCCTGTATCCGTCCGAACCGAAATTGCGCTCCAGCGTCGACCGCTGGCTCGACTGGTCGCTCACCACGCTACAACCCGCGGAAAAGCCCGTCTTCTGGACTCTCGTGCGCACGCCTGCCGCCGAGCGCGACGCCAACAAGCTCGCTACCGACTTCGGCGCGGTCACGTTGCTGTGGCGCCTGCTGGATAACCATCTGCAAGGCCGCTTCTTTCTCGAAGGCGAAAAGTTCACGCTCGCCGATATCGTGATCGGCGCGTACGCGAAACGCTGGTTCGGACTGGACGGCGTCGAACGCCCGCCGTTGCCGAATCTGGAGCATTGGTATTCGCGGCTTGCGACACGCCCGGGTTTCAAGAAATACATCGATTTCCCGCTGACTTGAACGATCCGGCAGCCATTGGGCGGCTTGATGAGCGACTTCATGCCCCGCCGCGGCGTCCAGCCGCGACCGGCAGGTGCGCCGCACACCGGCACAGCCAAGCCCGATGGCCTTTATAATCCACGCATGAAGACCGCCAAGCCCGCCGCGACCGCCGACAAAACCACGCCTGCCGCCTCCGCTCATCATCATGAGCCGGGGCACACGCACATTGCGCACGGTGAATCGCAGGAAGCCGCACTGACTCTCGCGGAAGAATATTGCCGCGAACGCGGCGAAAAACTCACACCGATCCGCCGCAAAGTGCTCGAATTGCTGTTGAATTCCGGGCGCGCCACCAAAGCTTATTCGCTGCTCGACGACATGCGCCAGATCCATCCGGGCTCGGCGCCGCCTACGGTTTACCGGGCGCTGGATTTTCTGCTCTCGGCAGGGCTCGTGCACCGGATCGAATCGATTAATGCGTTTACCGTCTGCCACGACCTGACGCAATGCCAGCACGGCATTCTGGTGGTGTGCCAGCAATGCGGCAACGTCACCGAGTTGCATCAGCCGAAGCTGCGCCAGGCGCTCGTCACGCAAATCGAAGACGCGGGTTACCGCCTTGCCAGCGATGAAATCGAATTGAAGGGATTGTGTTCCGCGTGTCAGGCAGCGGAAGCGGCCAGCGCCAGCGCTGCCGCACCGGTCGCCGTCGCCAAATAACAGCGGCGCCTGCCATCAGGTTTGCAGTCTGATTGCGGACCGTTTCGCCAGACGAAAGCTTGCCGCCGACGATGCGGCGGCAAGAAACCGCCCTCGGCCGCGAGGCCGCTCCTCAGCCCGCGCGGGCGTCGATCGCGTCGTGCAACAGTGTCACGAGGTCTTCCGGCAATGCCGGCTTGGTCATGAAATGCTGGAAGCCTTCGCCGATGCTGCGTAAGCGGTAAGCGTCGTCGGTATGACCCGTGAGCGCCACGGCCACCGAAGGTGCATGGTCACCGCGAATCTCGTGATCGCGCAGCCGCTGGATCAGATAAAAGCCGTCCATGGCCGGCAATTCGAGGTCGCACACCACGGCGTCAGGTAACAGCCGCAGCGCCGCTTCGACGCCCTCTTCCGCATCCGCCACTGCGACGACATGCGCACCTTCCGCCTCGAGTAACAAGGCCAGTGATTCCCGGCTATCCGGGTCGTCCTCGACGAGCACGATCGTGGCCTGATCGAGTCTCAATGCTCCGTTCATGTTCTGCTGTAGCTCTAAAAAACCGGTTAGGCCATCAGACTCGGCCAACGTATCGCCCTGCTGTTTGCTGCCGATTTGCGCGGCTGCGGTATTGCTGTCCATGGTTCCGACTCGATTTCATGCGTCGAGTTGCATGCAGGCCCGCGATTGTAAAACATGGCCCCGGCGCAACGCGTGCGCACAGTAACGCGCCAAAATTGCACGCCGATGAAAAACCGACCCTCGGCTCCACTGCCCTGGCTGACCAATGCCGACACCCGATTCGCCGTGGCGGTGGCTGCTGCAAACCCACGTCCATCGCCTTGCCCGCCTCAGCGTCTGCTCCGACATTCATGTTCTATTGCGACGCCGGCGCGGTTATGCCTCTCGCACGGCGTTCAAATCCACTCCTCAGGTAGCACGTTGCGTGCCTCGCCGGCTTCACCAGATTCGTCGTTACGTCAGCATGGTTGCGCGAGCCTGCCGCACGATCCACGGCGGCGCTATGATCGTGTGCGCGAGATCGCAGCGGCTGCGTTATGTTCTGCCGCTGCGACGCAGCACGTCATATGAGCGCCATCTCTCCGCCCCTAAAACCTGAGGCCGCCCGACACCATGTCCGATCTCGACTCCGCCACGCTTGAAACACTCCGTCATGTCAGCACCGCCACGCTGACCACCCAGTTGTTCAAGCGCGGCCTGCGCAATGCGTTCATGCAGGGCGTAGCGCCGCTCGCCGCGCACAGTGGCACGAATCTGGTCGGGCCGGCCTTCACGCTACGCAATATTCCCTCGCGCGAGGACATCGACGTGCTCGAACTGTTTGCTGATCCCGAGTACGCACAGCGCAAATGTGTCGAGACCATTCCGGCCGGCCATGTGCTCGTGCAGGATTGCCGCGGCGAGCGAGGCAGCGCCTCGTTCGGTTCGATCCTCTCGCAGCGGTTGCAGGTGCGCGGCGTAGCGGGCATGGTGTCCGACGGTCCGGTGCGCGACAGCACGACAATCGCCGCGCTTGGCATGCCGGTGTTTTGTGCCGGCGCAAGCGCGCCGCCGAATCTGATCCGGCATCACGCGGTGGATATCAATGTGCCGATCGGCTGCGGCGGTGTAGCGGTGTTTCCCGGCGACGTGATCGTGGGCGATGCGGACGGCGTGGTGGTAATCCCACTCAAAATGGCAGCCGAGGTTGCGCAAGCCGCCGCCGAGCAGGAGCAACTCGAAGTGTTTCTCGCCGAGCGTATTCGTGAGGGCGCCGCCCTGCCCGGCACTTATCCGCCGAACGAAAAAACGAAGGCTGCGTATGAGGCGTGGCGGCAGAAACGTATTTCTGAGTGAGTCCGGCAGTGTGTCAGTCCGCTTTGCCAGGACCGACGCCCTGCACCAGCAAGGCCACCGCATGCCGGGCGATCTCCTCGCTGCCGATGTTGCACCGAGCGGGATCGTTACGCCACAGCTTCGAGGTGGCCAGCGGCAGAATCGTCATACCCAGCAGCGTGACGAATACCAGCGACGGCTCCAGCCCGGCATTCAGGCGCCCTTCCTTTTGCCAGCGCGCGATGGCTGACAGCGACGCCTTCTGATTCGCGTCGCCGAACCGTTCATGCATGCGCTGGCGCAGCAGGCCGCCGTCGCTGATCACTTCGCGCACCCACAGCGACGGAAACCACGGATTGTCGCTCGCCGTCTTCACCAAACGCTGCGCGAGTTGCGTGATGGCAGCCACCGGATCGTCGGGATTTTCCTGAAACGGCACGCCGATCCCCGCGCGCAGCGGCGCGAAACGCTCGTCGATCAGCACGTCGAGCAATTGATCGCGCGTCTTGAAGTAGTAATGCATCATCGCCGGCGTGAAACCCGCCTCACGGGCAATCTCCCCGAGCGTGGTGTCGACGATGCCCTGCCGCGCGAACAGGGCGAGCGCGGCGTCCAGCAGGCGGCTGCGCTGCTCCGGGCCGCGCGCCGAGCCCGAAGGCCTGCCCGGTCGCCGTGTGAGCGCGGGCGGCGGTGCGGGAATCGAAGCGTTCGCAGCATCGCCCACCGCGGCTGACGCCGGCTTCGAAAGCTTTCGCGCCTTCGCGGCGGCCGTGCTGCGCGGCGGGCGTTTCACTTCCCGGTCATCTGACGTAATCCTTGCCATTGCATTCAATTTGACGAGTGACACAATGTCGCATATATTAATCTCCGAATTAATTAATTTCAATACCGTGGCGCCATGGACCAATCGACAACGACTCAACCCGCCGGGCTAACGCTGCCAGATGCGCAGCCAGATCCGCAGTCCGGCCCGCAGGCAAATGACCACCCGCCGATCCGCCTGCTGTTTCCGGCGCTGCTGCTGGTCATGCTGCTCGCCGCGCTCGATCAGACGATCGTCTCGACCGCGCTGCCGACCATCGTCGGCGAACTCGGCGGGCTCAACAACCTCTCGTGGGTGGTGACCGCCTACCTGCTCAGCTCGACTATCGTCGTGCCGCTGTATGGCAAATTCGGCGATCTGTTCGGCCGCAAGATCGTGCTGCAGACGGCGATCGTCGTGTTCCTCGTCGGCTCCGCGCTGTGCGGCGTCGCCCAGAACATGACCCAGTTGATCGTGCTGCGCGCACTGCAGGGGCTCGGCGGCGGCGGTCTGCTAGTCGTGACGATGGCCGCCATCGCGGACGTGATTCCGCCGGCTGAGCGCGGCCGCTTCCAGGGGGTATTCGGCGGCGTGTTCGGTCTCGCGACGGTGGTCGGGCCGCTGCTCGGCGGCTTTCTCGTCGAGCACCTGTCATGGCGCTGGATTTTCTACATCAACCTGCCGCTCGGCCTCATCTCGCTGGCTGTGATCGGCGCGGTCTTCAAACCGCACGTGCGGCATGTGAAGCACACCATCGACTACATGGGCGCCGCGTTTCTCGCCGGCGCGCTCACCTGCATCATCCTGTTCACGAGCCAGGGCGGCACGATCCTGCCGTGGTCATCGCCGCAGTTGTGGTTCACGCTGGGAATGGGGCTGGTGGCGATCTGGGGCTTCATCCACGAAGAGCGCACTGCCGTCGAACCGATCATGCCGCTCGAACTCTTCAAACAGCGCACGTTTTTGCTGAGCAGTCTGATCGGCTTCATCATCGGCGTGTCGCTGTTTGGTTCGGTCACGTTCCTGCCGCTGTATCTGCAAGTGGTCAAAGGCTCGACGCCCACGGAAGCCGGCATGCAGATGCTGCCGATGATGGGCGGTCTGTTCATGATGTCGATGGTGACCGGACGCGTAATCAGCAAGATCGGCAAGTACCGCATGTTTCCGATCGCCGGCACATTTCTCGTGACCGTCGCGATGGTGCTGCTCGCACGCCTGCAGATCAACACGCCCATTCGTGTGATGTATATCGACATGGGCATTCTCGGCTTCGGCCTCGGCATGGTGATGCAGGTGCTGATTCTCGCGGTGCAGAATACTGTCGAGTTCAAGCACATGGGTGTCGCCACTTCAGGCGCGACGCTGTTCCGGTCAATCGGCGGCTCGATCGGCGTGGCCGGTTTTGGCGCGGTGTTTTCGAACGGCCTCGCCGCGCGTCTGGAAAAACTGATTCCGGCCGACATCGAATTGCCGCACGCGCTCGGACCGGCGGCCATCCACCAGTTGCCTGAAGCGTTGCGCAACGACTATCTGCAAGCGTTTGCCGGTGCGTTGCACACGGTGTATCTCTCGGCGGCCTGCGTCGTCGTGTTGGCCTTTGCGCTCGCGTGGCTTCTGAAAGATCATCCGCTGCGCAAGCACTGATTTCGCGTATCCCGTTTCCAGCGAGCGTTTTCTGCAAGCGCTTGATGACGAGGTCGAACGCCGCGCGCTTCGACCTCGTTCTGTTTTCATCGCCGCTATTTCGCTCTACCGATTCCGCCGGCGCGCGAGAGTGTCGACACCTGCGCACCGTGACTGAGCAAACCGTGTGAAAAAAACCGTCAGCCTGTTCGTTCTGCCGACATATGCAGTGTTTCGTCGTACCTACAAATGTGTTTTAGCGCACATAAAGTAGGTAAGAACGTCGATTGACGTCCTCACGGAAACGCCACATATTGCAAGCAGCGGCACCGCAAGCGAGGACTTGCGTCCCAAGGTTCTCCAGAGCATGTGGATCGTGGTTTCCGCGGACGTTACTCCTGCCTCAACACGATCTGGAGCATGCCGTAACGGCACTGTTTTCCACAGGTGGGTCCACAGTATGTCCACCCAGACAATACTCGGCCATAGTTTCCCGACGCCCTGCAAACGCTGTGGCGGTGCGCTGTACCGGCAAGTCGACTATTGCCCGTATTGCGGCGCGGTGCACCCGCTTGACGCCGGCCCACACAAGCGCGGCGTGATTCCCGGCAGCCACGCCAGTGCCATCAGCAAGACAGCGCAGAAAAACGGCTTCGATCCGACACAGCCGGTTGAAACCGATCTCGCCGCGCAGACCGCGGTCACCGGCGAAGCCGCCCCTGTCGAGCCCCCGATGCCAGCGCCGGTACTCGCGTCTCCGGATACGCCGATTCCGCCGCTCGCCGATCTACCGCATTCTGCTGGCCGCAGCATGGTCCCGATGCGCCGGGTGCTGCTCGCGATCGTGGCGATTGGCGCAATCGGACTAGCGTATGTCACCTTTACTCTATTCAGCGACAACCACGAATCGCAGAACGGCAATACTGAGCAGACGGCTGAAAATCATCAGGACGCCAGAACGGCGACCGGCACGATTGCGCTGTACGCACCGGCTCAGCCGACGAATCAGGCCACCGCGGTTAAGCCTGCTGTCCCCAGCAATGCCGCCAATCCCGCCAAGGCCGCACCGGCAATCCTGCCCACGCCCATCGCGCCGCCGTTGGCCGCAGCGCCTGTAAAACCAGCGGCGCCGCAGTTCCGCGATGCCGCGCAAGCGCTGCAGACAGCGCGTCTGGCCGTCCGCGCCAACGATCTCTCCGCGGCACAAGCGGCGCTTGGCGCGGCGCAAACGCTGCAGCCCGGCAACACCGACGCAGAAAGCCTGCTGACCGAATTGAAGCCGCTCACCGCGCGCCGCGACGCCGCGTTGCAGGCGGCACAACTGTGTGCCTCGCAGCAGTCGTGGAGTTGCGCACGCCAGCACGCCAATGAGGCGCTCGCGATCGACACCGGCAACGACGCCGCGAAAACCATCCTTGAGCGCGTGATTCGCGAGACAGGTTGGGCACCGCTCAAGCCGCATGCGTAAACCGGCATCCCGGTCAGCGAAAAAGTTTGGATACCGAATTTCTTGACCGTTCGCACGACCGATTGCATTGGCGTTTCGCGTGCCCTCTGAGCGGCAACAGACGGACATGGCACGCGCGACGCCTTGAACATGAGATGGCAAGCCGACTCACCGGTGCTTCGCGCGCGTCGACACGAGAGGCTGTTCAACCCTGACCGATAGGTAGATAAACCATGCTGAAGAAACTTCTGGCGGGATGGCTGGGGCTGGCGCTAATGATCATGTCTTCGTTTGCTTGGGCGGAACCTGCGCACTACAAGATCGTTACCGGTCCGGAACGCGGCACGTACATTCAGATCGGCCAGGATCTGTCGAAATGGGTGGCGCAGCCGGCGGGCATCGACCTGGAAGTGATGTCGTCGAAGGGTTCGGCCGAAAACGTGCAGCGCATGCGCTTCGAGCCCGGCGTGAAGCTCGCACTGGTTCAGTCCGACGTGTATCAGGCCTACATCGACATGGCCAACGCGGGCAATGCCGACGCGGGTACGACAATCCGGCCGCTACGGCTCATCATGCCGCTCTACGACGAAGAAATTAACGTCGTCGTGCGCGCGGACTCGCCGATGAAAACCTTCGCCGACATCAAGGACAAAAGCATCAGCGTGGGCCTGCTCGGCAGCGGCACCGCTCAAACGGCCACGACCCTCTATCACCTGATGTTCGGACAGGCGATTCCCGAGCAGAACGTCCAGCACCTGAGCAATGAAGATGCGCTGGCCGCGCTGATCGTCAAGAAGGTGGACGTCGCGATCATCGTGGTCGGGCAGCCGGCGAAACTGTTCAACGACATGAATCCCGAGCTGCTGCAACAGATCCGCCCTCTGAAGGTTGATCCCAACGCGCCCGAAACCGCCCGAGCCAAGCAGACTTATTTTCCCACGACACTCCGCGCGACCAGCTATCCGAACTGGCTGAAGGAAGATGTTCCCACGCTAACGGTCAAGGCCTTTCTCGTCACTTACGATTACGGTCTGCGCGATACCGTCGGCAATCTGAATCACTTTGCGGATTCGCTCTGCGCCAACTTCGACAATCTGCAGGAGCATGGGCATCCGAAGTGGAAGCAGGTGAAACTCGAATTGCCGCCCCTCGTGCGCGGATGGAAATACTACGCGCCGGTGGAAAAACATCTGCGCGCGTGTCTCGCGAACAAGAGTGCGGCGATCAGCGCGACGGCCGCGCAAGCCGCGCAGAAACCGCGCTCCCCCTGCACGGATCAGGAGCGTCTGCTGTTGCTGTGCAAGTAACGTCGTCTGGCGAGGCGAGGCGCGCGCTCAGGCGTGCGCCTTCGATGCAGCCGACACGTCCATCGCCCGTTGCAGCGCTTCGTACACCTTCGGCCGGTTGCATTGCGACACGTTAAAGCGCAGGAAGCCGGCCGCCGATTGCGACGCGCTGAACACATTGCCCGGCGCGAACACCACACTCTCGGCTAATGCGTGACGCGCGATATCGGCGGCGTCGAGCGCATCGGGTAAGCGCGCCCACACGAATATCCCGGCGCGTGGCCGCGTCCACACTTCAAGGCCTGCGTAGCCCAGCCGCCTGATCGTCTCCCCCATGGCGTCCGCGAGCTTCGCGCGCATCGATTCCAGATGCCGCCGGTAGGTGCCGTCCACCAGCAAACGATGCACGACGCTCGCCGCGAGCTGGCCGTTGCCGAACGTGGTGGCCAGCTTCAGATCGACCAGCGGCTCGATCCATTCCCTGCGCGCCGCGATGTAGCCGCAGCGCACGGCCGCGGACAAGGTCTTCGAAAAGCTGCCGATCGAGACCACCCGCGCGAGACCGTCGAACGCCGCAAGACGCGGCGCGGGTTCGTCCTCGAAGTCGGCGAAGATATCGTCTTCGACTATCAGCAGATTGTGCTCACCCGCCAGTTTCAGCAGCCGATGCGCAATGGCCGGCGCAAGCGTGGCACCGGTCGGATTGTGGATCGAGGAATTGGTCACGTAGAGCCGCGGGCGGTGCTCGATCAGCGCCCGCTCGAATGCCGCCAGATCCGGACCGGATGGCGTATAAGGCACTCCGACGATGCGGACGCGATGCGCACGCAGCAGCGCCTGGAAGTTGAAGTAGCACGGATCGTCGATCAGGACCGTGTCGCCGGGTTCGAGCAGAAAGCGGCAGACGAGATCGAGCGCATGCGTGCCGCCGTCGGTCAGCACGATCTGCTCGGGCGGCGCTTCCACGCCATGCTGCGCGAGCCGCCAGGCGAGTTGCTGACGTAGCGCGGGCAGACCGAGCGGGCTCGCATAGTCGGCGAGCGGCGACTGCGGATCACGCGCCACGGCGCGCAACGCGCGGCGCACACCGTCTTCCGGCAGCCATGAAGGCGGCATCCAGCCGCAGCCCGGCTTGAGCACCTTCGCACCGGCCTCCAGCGACTGCCGCGTGAGCCACAGCGGATCGACCTCGCGATCCAGCCGCGGCCCGAGATCGGCGAGCGCAAGCGGCGGAGCATGACCGGAGACGAAAAAGCCGGAACCGCGCCGCGCCACGATCACCCCTTCCGCGACCAGCCGGTCGTACGCTTCCACTACGGTCGACTTCGACACGCCGAGTGCCTCGGTCATCGTGCGGATCGAGGGCACGCGCGCGCCCGGCATCAGCGAACGGCTCGCGATGCGCTCGCGCAAGTTGTCCATCACGGTGCCGACCCGCGTGCCGGCTGGCGCGCCCAAGGCCGCCCGGTTGTTATCGCTTTCCGCCATCTGTACTGCTCCATGTTCGGTACAGTTTGTACGAATTGTACTGATCCGTAGCTTACCCTTTACAGCCCGAAAGCGGATGCTATGAGTTCTGTTTTCAATGCGCATGGACTCTTTCGATGGACAAAACAACGAACGGCTGGGTGAGCGGCATGGTAGGCGTGTTGATTTTCAGCGGCTCGCTACCCGCCACCCGCATCGCCGTACAAGGCTTCGATCCGGTGTTTCTGACGATGGCCCGCGCGACCATCGCTGGCACGTTGGGGCTGTTGCTTCTGCTCGTGTTTCGCCAGGCTCGGCCCGCAAGGCGCGACCTCGTCCCGCTGGTGATCGTCGCGCTGGGCGTAGTGGTTGGCTTTCCGCTCCTGACTGCCCTCGCGCTGCGCCACGTGAGCGCCGCGCACGCCGTGGTGTTCGTCGGGCTCCTCCCGCTGTCCACCGCGATCTTCGGCGTGCTGCGCGGCGGCGAGCGCCCGCAGCCGGCGTTCTGGCTGTTCTCGGCGCTCGGCAGCGGCGCGGTGGTCGCGTTCGCCTTGCGCCACGGCCTCGACGCGTCGCCACTCGGCGATGCGCTGATGCTGGCGGCGATCGTCGCCTGCGGCCTGGGTTATGCCGAAGGCGCGCGGCTGTCGCGCCATCTCGGCGGCTGGCAGGTGATTTCGTGGGCGCTGGTGCTGTCGCTGCCGGTGATGCTGCCGCTCGCCTGGTGGGCGCGGCCTGCATCGTTTGAAGGTGTGAGCCATGCGGCGCTGTGGGGGCTCGCGTACGTGTCGCTTTTCAGCATGCTGATCGGCTTCGTCTTCTGGTATCGCGGACTGGCGTTAGGCGGTATCGCGGGGGTCGGGCAACTGCAATTGCTGCAGCCGTTCTTCGGGCTGTTGCTCGCCGGTTTGCTGCTGCACGAACAGGTGCCGCCCGCGATGATCCTGGTGACCGTCGTGGTAGTCGCGTGTGTGGCGGGCGCGCGGCACTTCTCGCGAAGCGCACCGGTGCGGCCGGCAGTCTGAACGGTGTCTCGCCCGCGCGTGCGTTCCCTGATTTTCGGGACCGCGCCAGGTCGACTGTCGGATGAATATGTCATCATCTCGATAATCGATCCACCACTCGCGCCGCGACTACGATGCCGACCGCATTTGCACAAACCGTCGAAGCCCGCTTTGCCGAACTCACGCCCACTTCCAAGCGCGTCGCCAGTTACATGCTGGCGAATCTCGACCGGCTCGGCCTTGAAAACGCCGATCAGATCGCCCAGCAAGCCGGCACCAGCGGTATCTCCGTGGGCCGGTTCTTGCGCAGCATCGGCTACCAGAACCTGGATGATCTGAAGCGCGAGCTGCGCGGCGCGCAGGAGCGCCCGTGGCTGATCACCGACCGGCTCGACGCATTTCGCCGCGCCTCCGGCCAGCACGACGAAGCCACACCGGCCGCAAGTGAGCCCGATGCTGGCAACCCCGCTGCCAACCCCGCTCTCGCCCACTCGCTCGAACTCGAAATCGGCGCGATCCAGCATGTCTACCAGCTTGCGCAATCGCCGGTGTTTGCCCGCGTGGCCGAACGCATCTCGAACGCTGACGCCGTCTATATCCTCGGCATTCAGTCCACGCGCGGCATCAGCAACGCGTTCTACAGCTACCTGGAGTACATCCGTCCGCGCGTGTTCTATTCGGACGGCATGTCGGGCTCCTATGTCGATTCGCTGAACTCCGAGTTCAAGTCACCGTATCTGATCGTCACCGATACACGCGCCTATTCGATGATCGCGCGCCGCTATTGCGAGGCGGCCACGCGCCGTGGGCTGCCCTTCGCGCTCGTCACCGATATTTACTGTCCGTGGGCGCGCGAATTCGACGGCGATCTTTTGCAGGTGAAGACCGATGTCGGTCAGTTCTGGGACTCGCTGGCGCCGCTCACATGTCTGTTCAATCTGCTGATTTCGGCGATTGTCGAACGGCTCGGGCCGGGCATCGACGAGCGCGTTGCACGTAACCGCGAACTGCAGAGCGAATTCGACCAGTTCGACCTTTGAAGCCGCTTTGGCGATAAGCCACAGGATTGACGGTCGGCTCATCGGAGCCCGAGTGTCAAGCATGGCAAGCGCATGTTGCTACGCGGCGCAGTGCGCAGGTGATCGAATCGACAACCGCACAAACCGCCCGTTGCGCTTGACGCCGTGCGTTGATCACATCAGGACGCGGTCGTCGCCGCGGCTTCCCCGCCGAGATACGCGTCACGTATCCGCTCGTCACCGAGTAGGGACTCAGCAGTGCCCTCGAGCACGACACGGCCGGTCTGCAACACATAGCCGTAATGCGCGATCTCCAGCGCGAGGCTGGCGTTCTGCTCGACCATGAAGAACGTCACGCCTTGCTGGTTGATCGTGTCGATCAGTTCCAGCACTTTATCGACGTAGAGCGGCGACAAACCCATCGTGGGTTCGTCCATGCAAATCAATTTCGGCCGGCTCATCAGCGCGCGCGCCATGGCCAGCATCTGCTGTTCGCCACCCGAGAGCGTGCCGGCCTTTTGCGCCAGGCGCTCTTTCACGCGCGGGAAAAGGCCCAGCACGCGCTCATAGTCTTCGTCGATGGCTACACGGTCGCGCCGTGTGTATGCGCCCATCAGCAGATTCTCACGCACCGTCATGTCGCCGAACAGCCGCCGCGCCTCGGGTACGGACCCAACACCGCGCCGCACGATCTGCGGCGTGCTGAGTCCTGTGATCGCCTCACCTTCGAACGTCACGCTGCCGGAGCGCGGCTTGTGCAGACCGAGAATCAGCTTCATGGTGGTCGATTTGCCGCTCGCGTTGCCGCCAAGCAAACTCACGATCTGCCCGCGCCGCACTTGAAAATTGACGTCGAAATGCACCTGTACGGGACCGTAAAACGTCTCGATGTGTTCGAGTTTCAGTAGAGCGTCGCTCATCGTCGATGTTCCAGAAGTTCAGGCCGCGACGCGCACAGCCGCCGCACCGCCCACATTGCGATGGCCCAGATACGCTTCGATCACACGCGGATCGTTGCGCACGTCGCGCGGCAGCCCTTCGGCGATTTTCCCGCCGTTGTCGAGCACAATCACGCGATCCGATAAGCGCATCACCATGTCGAGCTTGTGTTCGATCAGCAGAATGGTCAGTCCGCGCGCTTTCAGTTGCTGGATCAGCACCAGCATTTCGGCAGTTTCGGACTCGTTCATGCCGGCCGTCGGCTCGTCGAGCAGCAGGATGCGCGGATGCAAGGCGAGCGCGCGGGCGATCTCGACACGTCGCCGGTTCGCATACGACAGGCTATGCGCCGGATGATCGATACGCGGCGCGAGGCGCTCGCCAAACCCCGCGATGATCTCGCGCATTTCGTCGCGCAACGCCGCGTCTTCACGCCGGATCGAAGCGGGTCCGATCAGTGCGCGCGCGACTTCGGCGATGGCGCCGACAATCGGCCAACCCGTGCGGGTAGCGCGCAAACGTGCATGCGCACCGATCAACACGTTGTCGAGCACGCTCAGATTGCCGAACACGCGGCCATGCTGAAACGTGCGCGCAAGTCCGAGCGCGGCGAGCTTTTCCGGCCGCACGCCGGTGATGTCGCGGCCGTCGAATTGCACGCTGCCTGCGTCCGGCGTATCGAGCCCGGTGATCAGATTGAACAGCGTCGACTTGCCCGCGCCGTTCGGCCCGATCACGCTGACGAGTTCGCCCTCCGAAATCGAAAGATCGACGCCGTTCACCGCGGTCAGTCCGCCGAAGCGCCGTGTCACGCCGCGCACGTCGAGAAGAGTCTGTGTCATGTGCGCTCCGTCAGACCGTTCCCAGCAAACCCTGTGGCCTGAACCGCACCAGCAGCAGCAACACCAGGCCGTAGATCAGCATCCGATAGTCGGCGGCCCAGCGGAAAATCTCCGGCAAGCCAATCAGCGCGACCGCGCCGACGATGCCGCCCAGCACGTTGCCGAGGCCACCGAGAATCACCATCGTCAAGGCGAGGATGGATACTTGCGAATCGAAAGTCTGATTGTTGATGTAGCTATACAGATGCGCCGCGATCCCGCCGCTGATCCCGGCAGCCAGCCCACCGAACGCAAACGCGATCGCCTTGTAGCGGTTCGGGCGAATACCGTGCGAGCGCGCGGCGACCTCGTCTTCGCGAATCGCACGCAGCGTCCGACCCAGATGCGAGCTCAACAGCCGCGTTTGCAAAAGCGCCAGCACGATCAGCACGCCCAGCGCAAACCAGTAGATCGCGCGAGCGCTATCGGGCGTCCAGCCGAACACCGACAACGGCGCAATGCCCGCGATGCCGAGCGGGCCGCGCGTCAGACTGTCCCAGTTGAGGATCACGAGGCTCACCACTTCGCCGATGCCGAGCGTCGCAATCGACACGTAGTGGCCGCGCAGCCGGAACGCCGGATAGACCAGCAGCGTGCCCAGCGCGGCGGTGATCAGACCAGCGCAAAAGATCGTCACGACCGGCGACCAGCCGAGATTCGTCGACAGCAACGCGGACGCGTACGCGCCGATCACCAGCAACGCAGCATGGCCTAGCGAAATCTGTCCAACCGTACCCGCCACCAGCGTCAGACTCAACGCCAACATTCCGTACAGCCAGGCATTGGTGAGTGTTTGCAGGAGATAGGACGAACTGGCAACGAACGGCAGCGCAACCGCAGCCAGTGCCAGCGCAATCACCACGGTGCGCGGCACTATCACCGCTTTGCCGGCGGACAGGAACGTGCCCGTCATCGGCTCGGGTGGCAAACGGCGGCTGCCGCTAAAGAGTCCATTGGGACGCCACACCAGAAACGGCAACAGCAAAACGAATGCAAACAGATCGCGGTAACTGGTGCCGAAGATCGCCACGCCGTAACTCTCGACCAGACCCAGCAGCAGGCTGCCGACAATCGCGCCCGGCACGTTGCCCAGACCGCCGATCAGCAACGCCACTACGCCCTTGAGCGTGGCCTGGAAGCCCATCGCCGGATCGATGCTGTTGTAGTACATGCCGACCAGCAAGCCGCTCACGCCGCCGAGCGCGCACGCGATCGCAAACACCGCCTGATTGACGCCGTTGACGTTGACACCCATCTGCTGCGCCGCGTCCCGGTCCTGCGCGGTGGCGCGTACGGCCCACCCCAAACGCGTAAACCGCAGGAACACATAGAGCACAGCAGCCGCCGTCACGCCGATGCCGGCGATCAGCAGATCCAGCGAACCGATCGTTGCGCCGCCAAGACGGAAGTGCCAATCGGGCAGCGTGCTAGGCACCGGCCGCGGATCGGCGCCGAACAGCAACTGCGCGCACTGATCGAGCACGAAGCTGATACCGATCGTCGCGAGCAACGGGGCGATGCGCGCCGCACCCTGCAGCGGCCGCAAACCGACGCGCTCGATCGCGATGCCCAGCAGCCCGCAGCCGACCACCACCGCCAGCAAGGCCAGCGGCAATGGCAACCCAAGCCGCGTCAGACACAGCCAGCCGATGAAGCTGCCGATCATGTACACCGAGCCGTGCGCAAAGTTGATCAGATGCGACACGCCGAAGATCAACGCAAGACCGACCGCCAGCAATGCATAGATATTGCCGACGATCAGTCCGTTGATCGTGTAGTCGAGCCATGAAGCCATAGCATTCAGATCCGGTGAGAAGCAGACACGTGAGCGTTGCCCAGGCGTTATTTCGAAGCGACCAGCGGCTTAGAACCGTCCCATTGCGTGAACTGATTGTCCTTGACGACCAGGTACACGCTGCGCGCACCGGCCACGCGGCGCGTCTGCGGGTCGAACTGCACCTTGCCGAAGATCAGGCTCGGCACGTCCTTGATCTGCTTCAGGCCGTCGTGCACCGCCTGACGGGTCACGCCGTAGCGGCGCATGACTTCCGCCGAGACGATCATCGCGTCGTAAGCGCGCGCGGCGAAGGTATCGGGCTCGCCGTTGTACTTCGCGCGATAACGCTGCACGAAGTCCTGCACTTCAGGCCGCTTGTCGCCGGGGAAAAAATTCGATTCCGTGAATACGCCGTTCACGGCCTCGCCGCCCAGTTCGAGAAACTTCGGCGAATAGACCGAGCCCACAGCCGCGATCGGTTGCGTCAAACCCGACGAACGCGCCTGGCGCACGATCTGCGCGCCATCCGCGTAGTACGAGATCAGCACGAGCGAATCGGGCTTCGCTTCGTTCACGCGCACCAGCGTCGCGCGAAAATCCTTTTCGGTCGGCTGATAGCCTTCCGCCGCGACCACCTGTGCGCCATCCTGCGCGGCGGCTTTCGCGAAAATGTCCTTGCTGGTGCGGCCCCAGTCGGTATTCAGATAGAGCACGGCAATGCGCTTGAAGCCGAGTTCTTTCGTCGCGTAGTGCGCGAGCAGCGGCTGCTCTTCGGCCTGACTCAGTGCCGTGCTCCACATGTAGTCGCCACCCCTGGTGAAGTCGGGGTGCGAGTTGGTGAAGCCGAATTGCACGAGTTGTCCGCGCTGATAAATCGGCGAGGCCGCCATCGAAGTCGTGCTCGACAGATCCCCCAGTTCCAGCAGAATGCGCGGATCGCCGACGAACTTCTGCGCGATCGACACGGCCTGGCGCGGATCGCCACGGCTGTCCTCGAAGTCGTAGGCAAGCGGGCGGCCCTTGATGCCGCCCTGGCTGTTGATCTGCTCCAGCGCGAGATCGAAGCCGCGCTTCCACTGCGTGCCGTATTGCGCGTCCTGTCCGGTCAGCGGTCCGCTCACGCCGATGAGATACGGGTCGCCCGTTGCGGCGCCTGCATGGGCCGCCGAGGTCGCTGCAATGCCCACCACTGCGGCGAGCACCGGCAGCGTTTTCAGCCAGCGTGACCAACTGGTTCGCGACGATTTGGATACGTGTTTCATGTTTGCCCCGCCTGTCAGCTTCAAAGTGGGGCCATGTAACCACGGTGAATTCCAGCGAACCAACGAAGTTTTGGGAATATGGTTATCACGTCGGAGAGGATGCCTCCGCTTGCTCACGGCAACGTGACGAGCCCGCGTTCACACTCATGCGCAGACACGCCAAGACATCTCATTGACGCAATTGATTTTTCTCTCTCCCGACACGCGCCGTATCGAACGAAATCTGCGGCGCCGCGCACTCGCCCACCAATCCGCTTCGCATTTTTTCGGCTGTCGATATCGGAATTGATTATATAAATCCCGCATTCAGACGACCCTACAATGCGCAGACCGAATTGCCAGGGCGAGTCATGGAGCTGCATCAACTCGAAGCATTTTCGGCGGTTATGTCCGCCGGCAGCATCACCGGTGCGGGACGCTTGCTCGAACGCTCGCAGCCGGCCGTCACGCGTCAGATTCAGGAACTCGAGGCGGATCTCGGCTATGCGCTGTTCAATCGCAACGGTCCGCGTGTGACGCCGACGCATCGCGCGTTTCTGCTTTACGAAGAAGTCGAGCGTTCGCTGATCGGGCTGAGGACCATCGAGCAACGCGCGCGCGCCATCGGTCTCGGCGAAGCGGAACCGCTGCGCGTGGCGGCCACGCCCGCGATGGCGGCCTCGATCGTGCCGCCCGCCATCGCCTCGTTGCCGCCGCTCGGCCACACGCCGCAATTCCAGTTACGCAGTTTGTCGGCGGAACACGTTGTGCATGAAGTCCTGACCCGTACCGCGGATATCGGTCTGGTGACGCTGCCGATTGGGCATGCGGGGCTCGACATCCACTGGATCGCAGAAGCACCCTGCGTGGCGCTTGTGCAGAGTGGCGACCCGCTCGCCACGCAGCCGCACATCGCGCTGCGCGATCTGGCCGACCGGCGCATCGTCACCGTGGCGAACCGGTTTCGGCTGCGGCATCGGATCGACGCGGCGTTCGCGGCTGCGCGCATTTCCGCCAACGTGTTTCTCGAAACCAATGCATCGTTGAACGCTGTGATGGCCGCTCGCGCGGGCGCCGGTGTCGCAATCGTGGATCCCGCCACCGGACTCGGCCTGTCGATCGAAGGCGTGACGGCGCGGCCGCTCGACTGCGCGATTCCGTTCTTCTTCGGCGTCGTGACGCCGGCAGGCAAACCGCGCCGCGCCGCCGTCGACGCATTACTGCAATCTATCGAACATGCGACCCGCGAGCTGCTCGAAGGCGTGGTGCTGCATCCCGCCCAGCAACACGATGCACTGCTACAGCGCGAAACGCGCGTCTCCCGTGCGCGCACCAAACACCCGGAACACACAGCATGAATCGCCTTGCCGCACTCGAAGCCCGCTTGCGTGAAGATCTGCGCTGGCTGGAATTGCCCGCGCCCTCATGGGTCGCGCCACGTTTCGCCGGTGCTGAACGCGTACTCGATGTCGCCGTGATCGGCGGCGGCATGGCGGGTCTCACCGCGGCGGCGGAACTGCGTTGGCTCGGCATCGACAATCTGCAGGTGTTCGACCGCGCGCCATCAGGACGCGAAGGTCCATGGGTATCGTTCGCGCGGATGGAAACGCTGCGCTCGCCCAAGCAACTCACGGGGCCCGCCCTGCGCATGCCGGCCCTCACGTTTCGCGCGTGGTACGAAGCGCAATTCGGCAGCGCCGCGTGGGATGCGCTCTACAAGATTCCGCGGATACAGTGGATGGATTATTTGCGCTGGTACCGCGAGGTGCTCGATCTTCCGGTGCAAAACGACACCACGTTGACCTCACTGCGTCCGCGCGACGACGGCCTGCTTGAACTCGATCTCGCTGATGCGAGTGGGCAACGCACGGTGTTTGCGCGACATGTCGTGCTTGCCACCGGACGCGACGGTTTGGGCGGCCCATCCGTACCGGCTATCGCCAATACGGTTGCACGCCGCTACTGGGCACACTCCGCGGATGTGATCGATTTCGCTGCGTTGGCCGGCAAGCGCGTCGGTGTCGTCGGCGCGGGTGCGTCCGCCTTCGACAATGCCGCGACCGCGCTCGAAGCGGGTGCGGCCGCCGTCGATCTGTTCATCCGCCGTGACGATATTCCGCGCGTGAACAAGCTGACGGGCATCGGCAGTCCGGGGCTTGTGCACGGTTTCGCCGATCTTGACGACACATCCAAATGGCGTTTCCTGCATTACGCACAGGCTGAGCAAACACCGCCGCCAAGAGACAGCGTGCTGCAGGTTTCGCGCCATGCGGGCGCACGCTTTCACGTCGGCAGCCCGCTTGTTGCGCTCAATGAACTCGACGGCGCGCTCGCGGTAACGACGCCGAAAGGCCGCTACGTGGTCGACTTTCTGATCTTCGCGACCGGCTTTCATTCGGATATCGCCACGCGCGCCGAATTCGCGCCGTTCGCCCACTTTGTACGGCGCTGGAAAGATCGTTATCAAGCGGACCCGTCACTGCCTTCGTACGAACTGGCCGAATCGCCGGATCTCGGCGCTGCGTTCGCGTTTCAGGAGCGCGAGTCCGGTACGTGCGCCGCGCTGACGCAGATCCATTGCTTCAATCATGCAGCGAGTCTCAGTCACGGCAAACTCTCCGGCGACATCCCCGCGATCAGCGATGGCGCGCAGCGTCTGGCGCGCGGCATCGCAAGCCGCCTGTTCGACGCGGATCGCGAGCGGCACTACCAGGCGCTGCTCGCCTTCGACACGGCTGAGCTTCGAGGGGACGAATGGACCGACGCGGATGCATCGTCCGACACTTCACGCGCTCGCCTGCAAGCAGAGAACACCGCTGAAAACGCCGCTGAAAACACCGATTAACCAGCCGGAACAGACATGACCGACCTCGCGTCACCGACTCAACCCGCCGCGCCCTCAGGCGCTGACACCATCGATACCATCGACGCCCTCGCCGGCCTGCAAGCCGGCAGCCCGCTCGCCGCGATCCGCCATGCCCGCGACAAAGTCGCGCTGCACACGCAACGCAGCGAAGACGCGTTGTTCGATCCGGCGTTGCCCGACCTGTCGCTGCAGGAACGTTTGTTTGCCGCGTGGTATGCCGCGCGCCTCTCGCTGGCCGACGACCTCGCCGATGCCTACACGGCGAAGCTCATCGCCACTGGCGCACAGCCGACCACGCTCGATGCAATCGAAGCGGGCACACTCGACACCACCACCGACGCTCGCCTGATCGCGATCCTCTCGCACGTCAAGCTGCTGACGATCAAGCCAGTCGAAGCACGCCCCGAGCATCTGCAAACGCTGCAGCAGGCCGGCATCACGACACGCGGCATTGTCGCTTTATCGCAGCTAATTGCGTTCGTCACTTATCAATTGCGCGTGGTAGCGGGCCTGAAGGCATTGCGCGCCGCACAGGAGGCCGCATGAGTCAGGCGAACACCAGTGCATTGCCGGTTGATCCGCTCAACGGCTTCACCTTCGATACCCTCGGCTGGCGCGCATGGCTCGACACGGTCAGCCTCGCCGGCGCCACACTGGAGCAGATCGCCGTGCTCGAAGAGAGCCATCCGCACGCCAGGACCTCCGACTACTATCTGCTGCTGGTCCAACAGGCGGAAATTCTGCGGCAGCGCTCGGGGGTCTTCAACGCGATCATGTATGCGCCAGGCGGCCTGCCGCGCGCCGAGCGTGAACTCGCCAGCACCGTCGTGTCGCGCGTGAACGGCTGCGTGTATTGCGCTTCGGTGCATGCACAACGATTCGGCCAACTCGCGAGGCGGACCGATGCGATCGAACAGGTTTTTGAAGACCCGTCGAGCGCAGGCACCACCGAGCGCGAGCGCGCGATCATCCGGTACGCAATCGAACTGACTGACCACCCTGAAGGCGTCGACGCCGACGCCATCAAGCGGCTCGAAGCAAATGGCCTGACGCACGCGGAGATTCTCGACCTGACTCACGCTATCGCGATCTTCGCGTGGGCCAACCGGCTGATGCTCACGCTTGGAGAACCGGTGTTTCCGCATGCCGAATAGGCCACCGGCCGCATTGCGGTATCCTCACGGGCTCGTTCAGAAGGAGGATGGATTCATGAAGTTTTCGATTTGCGTGGCGGTTGCCGCCCTGACGCTGTCCGCCACCGCGTACGCGCAAACCTCGCAAACCTTTCGCTTCGGCGAAGGCCAGACCTCGCTGCCGTCCGGCAATGCCCATCCGGCACCCGCACCTGGCACGCAGGCCCAACAGCCGCAACCGATGCAGGCCCAGCCGCAACCGCAACCCGCGGAACAGGCTCCGGCCAAGGCCAAGCCGAAGCACAAGGCGAAGCATCACCGACATCATCGCGGGCATGTGACGCAGCCGGACACGTACTCGCATAGCTGATCGGCGAAACGCATGCCGCGCGCACGCGTCTTTGCGACGAAAATCCGTAGCGCCCGGCGCAGCCGCGTGGCCGGGCGCTACGTGCCGTACCTCGCTCGCACCGGTCACCTATGCATCCGCGGATACTGCCTATAAATCGCGGCGATTTTTGACTCGCTTCAAATTCTCGCCCGCGGCGGGCATAGTGAAACGTATCCTCAGACCCACCGGCCACGACAGGACCACGTATGAGCACCACCCGCCCCGCGCCCTCCTCGCCCCATTCAGCCGACTCCACTGCCACGCCGCTGTCCACCGCGCCCTTGATCCGCGATGCCACCGAAGCCGATCTGCCCGCGATCCAGGCGATCTACGCGCACCATGTACTGACCGGCGTCGCTTCGTTCGAAGAAATTCCGCCGTCCGTGGACGACCTGCGTACACGGCTCGCGTCGGTGCGCAGTCACGGGCTGCCGTATATGGTGGCCGAGATCGACGGCGAAGTCGCCGGTTATTGTTACGCGACGCCGTACCGGCCGCGCGCCGCCTATCGCAACACGATCGAAGATTCGATCTACGTCGGCGACGCCTATCGTGGGCGAGGCCTGGGACGCGTGCTTTTGCAGGCGCTGATCGAACGCTGCGAAACCGGACCGTGGCGCCAGATGGTCGCCGTGATCGCCGACGGCGGCAGCGGCGGTTCGCTGTCTCTGCATGCGCAGTTGGGCTTCGAATTGACCGGCACGTTGAAGGCGGTCGGCTTCAAGCACGGCCGGTGGCTCGACACCACGCTGATGCAGCGGACGTTGGGCGTAGGCGATTCGACCGTGCCGGACGACGTGGCGCGTTAAAATCCCCCCATGCCCAAAACGCCGCCCCCCATTCCGCCCTCGCCCGACGCCCCGAGCGTTCCGGCAAGCGCCACGCCGCGCAACGAATACACGGTCGACGAACTCGCGCGCGTGTCCGACACCACCGTGCGCAACGTGCGCGCCTATCAGGACCGCGGCCTGCTCGAGCCGCCGGAAAAACGCGGCCGGGTCGGCGTGTATGACGATACGCATGTCTCGCGTCTGAAGCTGATCAACCATCTGCTCACGCGCGGCTACACGCTCGCGAACATCCAGGATCTGATCATGGCCGTCGACGAAGGCCACGATCTGCGTTCGATCCTCGGCCTCGAAACCGCGATCGGCAGCCGCTGGTCGCGCGAACGGCCGAAAAAATACTCGCTGCTCGAACTGCTGCAAATGTTCGGCGACAAAGCCTCGCCGAGCGCCCTCGGCAAAGCGGTCGATCTGGGCTTGCTGGAGCGCGACGGCCTCTCCTTCGTGTCCGGCAGCCCGACGGCGCTGGCCGCCGGCGCGACCATGGCCAAGGAAGGCATTCCGCTCGCCGACCTGCTCGACGCCGTGGGTATCGCCAGACCGCATTTCAATGCGGTCGCCAAGGCGCTGGTCGATCTGGTGGTCCGTCAACTTGATCGCTATGACGCCGACGCCCTGCCGCCGCCCGCCGATGTGCCCGCCCTGGTCGACGCGATCTGGCGTGTGCGACCGCTGGCCATGGTGCTGGTGGAAAGCGAAATGAACCGCGCACTGGAAGAAGCCTCCGGCGATTATCTCGGCGACCGTGTCGCGGCGATCATGGAAAAGAAGCTGGGACACGCGCCCGAAGGCACAGCGGCAAAGAAAGATAAATCCAGGAAATAGCGTTACACGCGGCCATTTGCTCCCGCTAGCGGTGCTGCTCACGTGCGCGGCAAGCGCGTTCCCATTCCGCGCGCAAGCAGGCGCTTTCGTGCCCCGGCCGTTCGCGCGCGTCATATTCAAATCTGCATTGCTTCGTTTGATCGGCGGGACGTCCATGCGACGATCTTCGACTAATCGAACGCAATGGAGATTCGCAGCATGTCCCGTCATACCCGTATTTCGCTACACGTCGCCGCCGCGTTGCTGGCGGCGCTCACCACATTCAGCGCGACCGCGCAGAGCAGCAGCAATGGCAACGGCAGCGAGCCGGCCAACGTGCTGCGCATCGGCTATCAAAAGTCGGGCTTGCTCGCGATCCTCAAGGCGCAAGGCTCACTCGACGAAAAGCTCAAGCCGCTCGGCTACAGCATCAAATGGTTCGAATTTCCGGCCGGCCCGCAACTGCTCGAAGCGCTGAACGCTAACAGCGTCGACTTCGGCTACACCGGCGCGCCGCCACCCGTGTTCGCACAGGCCGGTGGCGTGCGCTTCGTGTATGTCGGCGCGGAGCCGTCAGGGCGTCATGCCGAAGCGATTCTGGTCCGAAGCGATTCCGCGCTGCATAGCGTGGCGGAATTGAAGGGCAAGCGCGTCGCGCTGCAGAAGGGTTCGAGCGCGAACTATCTGCTGCTCGAAGCGCTGAAAAAAGCCGGCCTGCGTTACGAAGACGTTCGCCCGGTCTATCTGGCACCCGCCGATGCGCGCGCCGCCTTCGAAAGCGGCACCGTCGATGCATGGGCAATCTGGGACCCTTACTACGCGTCCGCACAGCAGGCGCTGAAGGCGCGCACGCTGGTCGATTATTCGGAGCTCAACAGCCCCTATAACTTCTATGAGGCCACGCGCGACTTCGCGCAGCAGCATCCGGATGTGATCGGAGCGATTCTTGGGCAGTTGCGCACCACAGGCCTATGGGTGAATGACCATCCGGTGGAAACTGCCGCGCTGATCGCGCCGAAGGTCGGTCTCGATCAGAAGCTGGTCGAAACCTGGGTGCGCCGCTATCCGTACGGCACCACCGCCGTGACCGACGAGATCGTGCGCTCGCAGCAGGTCGTCGCAGATGCGTTCTACGGCGCGCATCTGATTCCGCAGAAAATCACGGTGAAGGACAACGTCTGGCAGAACCGCGAGATTGCAGCCAGTCTTGCGGGGAAATAGACGTCGGCGGCTCGAATAACACAGCATGACCGGTTACTTCGCCATCCATATCAAATCGAGCCATGACACCAGGTCAGCTCGATGAATAATTTCTCAGCTCGACGCCACGTTTCACTGGCCCCCGTCATTCAATCGATGACGGGGTCATAACGACACGCTCCCCCCACGTCCTTTCGCGACGCTGCCCGCCCTTCGCATCCGGAAACTCAATCTGTCAAAAAGGTTGCACCGGTAGAACTTTCATGTTGCGAAGCGGTCCCTTCTCCGCACGCTTCAAGCGCGTCATTTTCCGGATACCTGTTCGTCGCTCGCGTTACGCGGAGGCGCGGTATTCACGCTTTAATGAACCACGCGGCGAACAACTCGCCGCCGCTTAATAAATCAGGACCGTCAAGGCCATGCAGAATCTACTCGCTGGGATCCACTCCAACCGGTGGGCCTTCCTTTGGGACGCACTCACCACGATCTCGATGCACCTGTGCGCCGCCGCATTGATCTTAGTGGTGGGCTGGTGGGTCGCCCGCCGCGTCGCACGCTCGCTCAACCGGCTGCTCGCGAGCCAATCGCGCATGGACGCCACGCTGCGTCCGGTCATCTGCGACACCTGCCTGTGGAGCATTCGCGTCGTCTCGATCATTGGCGCGCTGTCGCAACTGGGTATCCAGACGGCGAGCATTGTCGCCGTGCTCGGCGCCGCCGGCCTCGCTATCGGTCTCGCGCTGCAGGGCACGATGCAAAACATCGCGGCCGGCATCATGCTGTTGCTGCTGCGGCCGTTCAAGGTGGGCGATTCGATTGAGGCGGGCACGGGCACCGTCGCGGGCACCGTCGAAGAAATCAGCCTGTTCACGACGCGTCTCACGAAATCCGACGGCATTTGCGAATACGTGCCGAACAGCGCGCTTTGGAGCAATTCAATCCGCAATTACAACCGCAATCCGACTCGCCGCCTCGACCTGGAAGTGGAAATCTCGGTGCGTGACGACGTCGACCAGGCGCTGGCCGCACTGCGCAATCTCGCCATTGCCGACCCGCGCGTGCTGCCCAAGCCCGTGCCGCAAGTGATGGTGGCCCGTTTCGACGACAGCACCGTGGTCCTGAACATCCGCGTGTGGGCCACCATCGACGCGTTCTGGGACATACGCTGGGACCTCGCTCGCCAGGTCCGTCAAACGCTCAACGACGCGCAATGCGGCTTGCCGGTTCGCACACGTGAACTGCATATCGTGCAAAACAACGACCCGGACGAGTCTGCAGCGACTCGCGCAACTGCCGCGCCGCAGACTGCGATGCAATAACGCGTCAAAGCTGCAAGCCGGGCGGGTTTCCAAAGCGAATCCGCCCGGAATTTTTCACATAACGGAACGACCCAGCCTCCCGCATCAGTCTCGAAGCCCGCTCCGGCCAGCGCCGTGCCCGCCTGGGTCTTGTGCCACAACCTTCTCCACGTCATAGAGTTCCCCGTCTAACCCGCTGCTTGCGTCATCCGTTGACAGCCTCTATTGTTACATCAACCAATGTAACAGTTAAGAGCAAACAACAAGGAGACGGATCGGATGAACGCACGCATGATGCCCCCCGACGACGCGGCGCCCAACGCATCCGCGCCCGTCGATACCGATATCGCCATCATTGGCTCCGGCTTTGCGGGTCTCGGCATGGCGATTCGCCTGCGGCAAGCCGGCATGACTGATTTCATCATCGCCGAAAAGGCCGAGTCGGTCGGCGGCACCTGGCGCGACAACCACTACCCCGGTTGTGCCTGCGACGTGCAATCTCACGTCTATTCGTTCTCCTTCGCCCCGAATCCGCGCTGGACCCGCATGTTCGCGCGTCAGCCGGAAATTCGCGCATATCTGGAAGAATGCACGCAACGCTTCGGCATCCAGCGTCATCTGCGCTTCGGCCATGAACTGGCCTCCGCGATCTACGACGAAACCCGCCACCGCTGGCAACTGACGTTCGCGAACGGCCAGCAATGGTCGGCGCGAGTGCTGATCTCGGGCATGGGCGGACTATCGCGCGCGGCCCTGCCGAACATTCCCGGCATCGAGAAATTCAAGGGTAAAGCGTTCCACTCGCAGCACTGGGACCACACCTATCCGCTCGAAGGCAAACGCGTCGCCGTGATCGGCACCGGTGCGAGCGCGATCCAGTTCGTGCCGCAGATCGCGCCGCGCGTCTCGCATCTGAACCTGTTCCAGCGCACGCCGCCGTGGATCATGCCCAAGGCCGACCGCGCGGTGAAACCGTTTGAACAGTGGTTGTTCAAGCATCTGCCGTTCACGCAGAAGATCATGCGCTCGGCGCTCTACTGCATGCTCGAATCGCGCGCCTTCGGCTTCGCGATTCATCCTTCGCTGATGAAGACCGCGCAGAAAGTCGCGGAGCGGCATCTGCGTCGCCAGGTGCCCGATCCACAATTGCGCGCCACGCTCACACCGAACTACACGATGGGCTGCAAGCGCATCCTGATCTCGAACGACTACTTCCCGGCGCTGTCTCGCCAGAACGTGTCGGTGACGACCACCGGCATCGCCCGCGTCGAAGAAGATGCGGTGATCACGTCCGACGGTGCACGTCATCCGGCCGATTGCCTGATCTTCGGCACCGGCTTTCAGGTGGCCGATCCGTTTCCGGCGGGCGTGGTGCGTGGCCGTGGCGGCGTCGATATCGTCGATACGTGGCGCGATGGCGCGCATGCGTATCTCGGTACGACACTGCCTGGTTATCCGAACTTCTTCATGATCGTCGGACCGAACACCGGCCTCGGTCACAACTCGATGGTGTTCATGATCGAGTCGCAGGTCGAGTACGTGCTGCGAGCGCTGAAGACGATGAACGCGGAACGCGCCGATGCGATCGAAGTGCGTCCGCATGTCGAGCGTGCCTATAACGAACAGATCCAGCAGAAACTCGGCCGCGCGATCTGGTCGACGGGCGGCTGCAAGAGCTGGTATCTCGATCCGAAGACCGGCAAGAACACCACGCTGTGGCCAGGATTCGCCTACAAATTCCGCCAGGCGACCAGCACCTTCAGCATGGACGATTACCTCGCGTATTCGCCCGCGGCGCAAGCGCTGAGTGGACATGGGAGTTCGCAACAACAGCCTGTGCATGCACACGGGAATGTGGCCACCAGGGCACCCACGACATCCGCGGAAGCAACCTGATAAAAGCACGACCCGAATAAACATAACGACAAGGCACCGTTCAGAGAGGACAGGAGATAAGCCAATGAAGAACTTCACCGACAGAGTAGCCGCGATCACCGGCGCAGGCTCGGGCATGGGCCGTTCGCTCGCGATCCGGCTGGCGCGCGAAGGCTGCCACCTCGCGCTCGCCGATCGCAATGCCGCGAGCCTCGCCGAAACCGCGCAACTCGCTCAGGCTGCCGCGCCACATATCGTCGGTTCGCCGCTGCGCATCACCACGCGTGTGCTCGACGTGTCGGACCGTGCCGCGATGTTCGAATGGGCCGCCGAAACGGCCGCACAACATCAGCGCGTGAACCTCGTGTTCAACAACGCGGGCGTGGCATTGTCGAGCACCATCGAAGGCATGGAGTACGCCGACCTGGAGTGGATCGTCGGCATCAATTTCTGGGGCGTGGTGCACGGCACGAAGGCGTTTCTGCCGTATATCAAGGCATCCGGTGCGGGACACATCGTCAATACATCGAGTGTGTTTGGCCTCTTCTCGCAGCCCGGCATGAGCGGCTACAACGCGACCAAGTTCGCCGTGCGCGGCTTTACCGAAGCATTGCGCCAGGAACTCGATCTGATGAAGTGCGGTGTGTCGGCCACCTGCGTGCATCCGGGCGGCATTCGCACGAGCATCGCGCAGTCGAGCCGGATCTCGTCGAACATGGTCGGCTTCATGCTGGAAAACGAACAGCAAGGCAAGGACGACTTCGAGAAGTTTTTCATTACCACCGCCGACGAAGCCGCACGCGTAATTCTCGACGGCGTGCGCAAGAACAAGCGGCGCGTACTGATCGGCCGCGATGCGCGCGCCGCCGACTGGCTGGCGCGTACGTTGCCGGCCGCCTATCAGGCGCTGGTCGTGATGCAGACGCGCCGCATGAAACGCATTGCGGAAAAGCGCGCACGCCGCGCCGCGCAGGTGGACGGCCGGCGTGCGTAATGCGTTGCCCGCCACACGACGAGCACGATCAACAGGACATAAAGGATTACAAGGAGAATGGTCATGATGCCGGTTCGCCGCGACCTCCGCTTCAACTTGCCGCCCGAACGTGCCTCCGATTGGCACGTGCAGGGCTCGCATGTGACACACTTCTTCAATGCGCTTTCGCTGCTATTCCCTGCCGGCGAACGTTTCTTCATGGACAGCGTGCGCAACTACCGCGACCAGATCGACGACCCCGTGCTGAAGAAGCAGGTACTCGGCTTCATCGGCCAGGAGGCGATGCATACGCGCGAGCACATCGAATACAACGATCTGTTGCAGGAAGCGGGTTTGCCCGCGCATAAGCTCGACAAACGCCTGTGGGCGATTCTCAACTTTGGCCGCAAGATCCTGCCGCATTCGTATCAACTCGCGGTCACGGTCTGCCTCGAGCATTACACGGCGATGCTGGCGGGCCTGCTGCTGGAGGACGCATCGCGTATCGGTGGTTCGGTCGAAGGCTATACGCAGATGTGGACGTGGCATGCGCTCGAAGAAACCGAACACAAATCGGTTTCGTACGACGTGTGGAATGCGGTACTGAAGCCCGGCCTCGGACGCTATCTGCTGCGCACCGGCACGATGCTCGCCACTACGCTGACCTTCTGGCTGATCGTGTTCGACTTCCACGTGCGCCTGCTAATCGCCGATCGCAAACGCGCCGGCCATATCCGCGGCATGTGGCGCGTCGTGAAGTATCTGTACGGCCCGCGTCATGGCGTGTTTCCGCGTATTGCCGGTGAATGGCTGAGCTTTTTCCGGCCGGGCTTCCATCCGTGGGATCACGACAATCGCGCGCAACTGTCGCGCATCGACGGGCTCATCGCCGCGGTCGACGCCACCAACGCGACCACGCCAAGCGCACGCAAGGCCGCGCGACGCGGCGTGCAGGCGGCCGCGTGATACGCGACACGCTGTCGGTCGAGGCCGGCGACGTGCGGCTCGCGGTCTATGTGAGTGGGCCGCGCGACGCGCCGCCGATCGTGCTGGTGCACGGTTATCCGGATTCGGCGGCGGTGTGGGAACCGGTGCGCGCGCAACTCGACGCACGCTACCGCGTCATCAGTTATGACGTGCGCGGCGCCGGGGCATCCGACGCACCCGAGTCGCGCGCGGCTTACCGGCTCGAACGACTGGCCGCCGATCTCGCGGCCGTCGCCGATGCAACGTGCGGCGCGCGGCCGTTTCACCTGGTCGGCCACGACTGGGGTTCGATTCAAAGCTGGGAAGCGGTCACTGATCCTGTCTTCAAAGGCCGCGTTGCGTCGTACACATCGATCTCCGGGCCGTGCCTCGATCATGCGTCTTTCGGCTTACGCGGCGCCGGCGCCGATCGTGCGGAACAGTCCGATGCACATCACGCAGCAAAGCGCCCGTTCGGCAGCGGCCTTCGGCAAACACTCAGATCCTGGTACATCTTCTTCTTTCACGTGCCGTTGCTGCCGGAGTTGGTATGGCGCGCCGGCGGCGCACGCATGTGGCCGTTATGGCTGCGCCTGACCGAACGGGTGCGCCCTGAACGCGATCCTGCGCAGATGCGCAATGCGATCAACGGCCTGAATCTTTATCGCGCCAATTTCATCGACAAATTGCTGCGCCCGCGTGCGCGCCATGCGCATGCGCCGGTGCAATTCATCGTGCCGCTGCGCGATCGCTACGTCGGGCCCGAACTCTCCATTGGACTCGAAGGCTGGCTCGGCCCGTATAGCCGCACTGAAATCGATGCCGGCCATTGGGTCGTATTGCGCGAACCCGAGCGTATCGCGGCAGGCATCGAGCGCTTTGTCGAGCAGCACCGGTTGCAGCAGCCAGCAGACAACGGCGGCCCCGGCACCTCGACGGTCAACGCTCGCGCGGCAGACGCGTGAACAGCGTCGGATAGTCGATCACGAGGCCGTCTTCATCCACCGTCAGGTCGGCGGTGAAATTGCGGAAGATGCCCTCATAGCGATACACGCGATTCAACTCGATGCATGAATACGCCTGCTCGGCACGCGTGACCTGTAAATCCGGCGTCGAAATATAGGCCACGGAAATCGGCTGACGCTCGCCTTCGGCCAGTTGCAACCGGCGGATCGGCAACGTGTTCGTATAGGGCGTGGCGGCGATATCGATATCGATGCACCCTTCAATCGCGCTCAGTACGAGGCCATGACCATCGTGCCAATGGCCGGCTCCGTCGCCGTGCAATTCCAGCTCAGCGCCGCCGACGATTTTCAGCCACGCATATGTGGTGCGCCATTGCGCATCGCAGCGCACCTTATAGTGCAAGCCATATTCCTTGCCGTAGCGCTGCCCGACCAGGACGCTTTCCACTGCAAAGCCGTCCGCGCGCGCGTCGAACGCCAGATGTTCGAAGCCGTCGCCCTCTTCCGATGCCCACCTTAATTCACGCATCAGCCTGTCTCCTTGTGGAACGGCGCGGCAAACGCGCCGGGTTTCTATCGTAGCGCGAAAGCTTTCGGTTCGCCGACGCATCGTTTTTCGGCTTTCGGCTCTCTGGCGCGCAAGTGTCGCAAATAGCCACTATCAACGGCGGCGATGCCCGGCGCGGCGCCAGTAGCCTATGCTCGCGGTTTATTTTCAACCTGACCCGCTGCGCGCCTCACCTGCCCGCGGCAAAGTCGCGCCGCATCGAATCCGCCGCCCTCAAACCATGCACGCCGCCGCAACCGAAGCACAATCCGCCGCCTTGCGCACCTTGCTGCGCAGTTTTGGCCAGGTCGTGCTGCAACCGAACGCATTCACCGGCGCGTACCTGCTGGGCGCGTGGCTGCTATACGATCCACGTCTCGCCTGCGCGGCGCTGATTGGCGCGATCGCGGCCAACGTGAGCGCGGTGCTGGCCGGCTATCGCGAGCACGACACTCGCGCGGGCCTGCACGGCTTCAATGGCGCGCTGGCCGGTCTCGCCGCGTTCAGCTTCATCGCCGAAAACGCGACGGCCGCCGCCGTGGCCATTCTGGCTGCGACAGGCACGGCATGGCTGCTGGAACCGTGGTCGCGCTGGTTGCGCGCGCGTGGTCTCGGCTATTTCTCGAGCCCCTGTTTGATCGTCACGTGGCTTTGGCTGCCGCTCGTGACTCGTGTCGCCCAGCAAGCGAGCCTCGCCACTGAGCCCACGCTCAGCGCGGTGCAATTGAGCAGCGGCTTATTCGCCGGATTCGCGCAAACCGGCTTTGCGTCCGGCGCGTTGCCAGGTGTGCTCGTATGGATCGGCATTGCGGCTGCGTCAAGACGGCACGCGCTGTGGGCGCTGGTCGGCGCGGGCTTCGCGAGCGTCATGCACCTCCTGCTCGGCGCGAGTGCAAGCTCGTTCGACGCAGGCCTGTTAGGATTCAACGGCGCGCTGACCGCGATCGCGCTGGCCGATTGCGGCATTGCGATGACGCTTGGGGGTGTTGTGCTTTCGGTCGTGCTGCAGATGGCGACGGCTTACTATGCGTTGCCGGCCATGACCGCGCCGTTCGTACTCGCGACGTGGAGCATGCAGTGGCTCACTGGCCGTTTTACGCGCGGTACGGCGATGCCCGAACCGCCGGAGCACGCCGAAGCCGGAAGGCGTGTGACGCCACCGGCATCAGTCAGGCGCCTGGGTTAGCGCTGCGGGTTTGGACCACAGGCTTAAACCGCAGATATGGGCCGCGGGCTTGAGCCGCAGGTTTGGGTGCAGATTTAGACCGCAGATCCAAGCCGCAGGTTTAGCCCCTGGACCTAGGCCACCGTCCCAGCCCATCATGCAATCTCAGGAGACAGACATGTCGTTCACCCACATGCCCACCGGCCGTGTCACCGAGGCGGGGCCAAGATCCGAAGCGGAACAGCAGACCCGTGTCGACCTGGCCGCCGCCTATCGCCTCGCGGCGCTCAACGGCTGGGACGATCTGGTCTACACGCATATCTCGGCCAGCGTTCCCGGCGAACCCGGCCACTTCCTGATCAACCCGTTCGGCCTCGCGTTCGACGAAGTGTGCGCATCGAACCTGGTGAAGATCGATATCAAAGGCAACATCGTCGGCGCGAGCGAGCATCCGGTCAACGCCACGGGCTTCGCGCTGCACGCCGCTGTGCACGCGGCACGTGCCGATGCTTTCTGCGTGATGCATTTGCACAATACGGCAGGCGTGGCAGTTTCCGCACAACCCGCCGGCTTGCTGCCGGCGTCGCAACATGCGCTGCGTTTTTACGGCCACCTCGCGTATCACGATTACGAAGGCCTCGCCTTCACGCCGACCGAAGGCGAACGCCTCGTCGCACATCTCGCCGACAAACCAGCCATGCTGTTGCGCAATCACGGCACGTTGACCGCCGGCCGCACCGTCGCCGAAGCCTATGTACTGATGGCGACGCTGATCAAGGCCTGCGAAATCCAGTTGCAGGCGCAAGCATGCGGCAGCGAGCTTGTCGTGCCGGGCGATGCCGTAGCCGCTCGCACTGCCGACCAACTGTACGACGGCGGGGCGATCGAAGGCGCACTGGAATGGCCTGCTTTGCTACGCAAGCTCGACCGGCTCGATCGCACGTACCGCGATTAAATTCACTTTTCAACATCACTCATCACGGAGTCACGCAATGCCCACGTTTCATATCGAACTCTTCGAAGGCCGCTCGGTGGAACAGAAACGCCAGTTCGTCGAAGCCATTACCAAAGCGACTTGCGAATCGCTCGGCGTCGAACCGGACTCAGTGGACATCATCCTCACCGACGTCAAACGCGAAAACTGGGCAACGGGTGGGCGTTTGTGGTCCGAAGCGGACGCGTAATTGTCCGTATTTGCCATCCAACGTCTTAATCCTGTCCGATTGTCACAACAGATTCGCGCCCCCTGAGCTGAAAAAGCCGGCACTGGGTCAATCGGTGGGCGGTAACGCGAGACGGGGCGCGTCAAGACTGAACCGAAGTCCGTGCGCCGCAGAAAATGCTGCGCGCGTTGCGCGCGCAGCAGGAACTTCTGAGCGACGCGTATCTGAAACGCGTCGCCGTGGGGGGGGGGGCCCACCCCCCCCCCCCACCCCGGACAGATAAACGGGGGCTGAGTCCCCCGCCAGGCGCGCAAAGGCGGCGGGACGAGGGCGGCGCGCGGGTAGGACCCACACCCCGAAGCGC
>NZ_JALOCP010000109.1:0-1670 GCF_030511745.1 Paraburkholderia sp. SECH4 | reverse complement strand
ACACACCTGTTATAGGATCAAGCCTTACGGGCAATTAGTATCAGTTAGCTTAACGCATTACTGCGCTTCCACACCTGACCTATCAACGTCCTGGTCTTGAACGACCCTTCAAGGGGCTCGAAGCCCCGGGGATATCTCATCTTAAGGCGAGTTTCCCGCTTAGATGCTTTCAGCGGTTATCTCTTCCGAACATAGCTACCCGGCGATGCCACTGGCGTGACAACCGGTACACCAGAGGTTCGTCCACTCCGGTCCTCTCGTACTAGGAGCAGCCCCCTTCAAATATCCAGCGCCCACGGCAGATAGGGACCAAACTGTCTCACGACGTTTTAAACCCAGCTCACGTACCTCTTTAAATGGCGAACAGCCATACCCTTGGGACCGGCTACAGCCCCAGGATGAGATGAGCCGACATCGAGGTGCCAAACACCGCCGTCGATATGAACTCTTGGGCGGTATCAGCCTGTTATCCCCAGAGTACCTTTTATCCGTTGAGCGATGGCCCTTCCATACAGAACCACCGGATCACTATGACCTGCTTTCGCACCTGCTCGACTTGTCGGTCTCGCAGTTAAGCACGCTTATGCCATTGCACTATCAGCACGATTTCCGACCGTACCTAGCGTACCTTCGTACTCCTCCGTTACACTTTGGGAGGAGACCGCCCCAGTCAAACTGCCTACCATGCACTGTCCCCGATCCGGATCACGGACCAAGGTTAGAACCTCAAACAAACCAGGGTGGTATTTCAAGGACGGCTCCACGCAGACTGGCGTCCACGCTTCATAGCCTCCCACCTATCCTACACAGATCGGTTCAAAGTCCAATGCAAAGCTACAGTAAAGGTTCATGGGGTCTTTCCGTCTAGCCGCGGGGAGATTGCATCATCACAAACACTTCAACTTCGCTGAGTCTCGGGAGGAGACAGTGTGGCCATCGTTACGCCATTCGTGCAGGTCGGAACTTACCCGACAAGGAATTTCGCTACCTTAGGACCGTTATAGTTACGGCCGCCGTTTACCGGGACTTCAATCAAGAGCTTGCACCCCATCATTTAATCTTCCGGCACCGGGCAGGCGTCACACCCTATACGTCCACTTTCGTGTTTGCAGAGTGCTGTGTTTTTATTAAACAGTCGCAGCCACCAGTTTATTGCAACCCCTTCACCCTTCTGGCGCAGGCCAGTCAAGCTACAGGGGCGTACCTTATCCCGAAGTTACGGTACCAATTTGCCGAGTTCCTTCTCCCGAGTTCTCTCAAGCGCCTTAGAATACTCATCTCGCCCACCTGTGTCGGTTTGCGGTACGGTCTTGTTAAACTGAAGCTTAGAGGCTTTTCTTGGAACCACTTCCAGTTGCTTCTTCACCGAAGTGAATGGCCTCGCACCCTTGAATTCCGCGCCCGGATTTGCCTGAGCGCCTTCTCCAATGCAAGGACCGGGACTTCCAACACCCGGACAACCTTCCGCGATCCGTCCCCCCATCGCATTTAACAATGGTGCAGGAATATTAACCTGCTTCCCATCAGCTACGCATTTCTGCCTCGCCTTAGGGGCCGACTCACCCTACGCCGATGAACGTTGCGTAGGAAACCTTGGGCTTACGGCGAGGGGGCCTTTCACCCCCTTTATCGCTACTCATGTCAGCATTCGCACTTCCGATACCTCCAGC
>NZ_JALOCP010000108.1:0-1965 GCF_030511745.1 Paraburkholderia sp. SECH4 | reverse complement strand
CCGGAAGTTCCGCCCAACTTGTAGTCCGTTGATGGCGGCAAATGCCTGTCGGGACTAGCGAATTGCTCGGGCGAACGGCCTTTTTTTTAATTAAATTTGTAGTCACTAAAATATTTGACTTTCTGGAATTTCCAGCTATATTCATGGGCATGCCAGCGCGAACCGGAACTGCCCACGTCGTCACCACGACCCGCAAGTACAAGGGGCAGGTCTATCGCACGCACCTACTGCGGCGCAGCTATCGCGAGGGCGGCACCGTCAAGAACGAGACGCTGGGCAACCTCTCGCACCTGCCCGAGCCGCTGATCGAGATCATCCGTCGCTCGCTGCAGGGCGAGACCTTCGTGCCTGTGGCGCAGGCCTTCGAGATCACCCGCTCGCGCCCGCACGGCCATGTGCAGGCCGTGGCCACGGCAATGCAGTGCCTGGGGCTCGCCTCGTTGATTGCCTCCCAGCCCTGTCGCGAGCGCGAACAGGTGCTGGCCATGATTGCCTCGCGCATCGTGGCTCCCCACACGAAACTCGCCACCACCCGCTGGTGGCACACCACGACGCTGGCGGATGACTTCGGCGTGGCCGATGCCGATGAGGACGACCTGTACGCCGCCATGGACTGGCTGCTCGCGCGTCAGGACAGGATCCAGAAGAAGCTGGCCTCGCGCCATCTGTCCGAGGGCGGCCTGGTGCTCTACGACTTGTCGTCGAGCTACTTCGAGGGCACCACCTGTCCGCTGGCCAAGCTCGGCTACAACCGCGACGGCAAGAAGGGTCTGCTGCAGGTCAACTACGGCCTGCTTACCGATGCGCGCGGCTGCCCGGTGGCGGTGTCGGTGCACGAGGGCAATACAGCCGACAGCCGTACCTTCATGCCCGCGGTACACAAGTTACGCGAGGACTTCGGCGTCGAGCGTATGGTCATGGTCGGTGATCGGGGGATGATCTCGCAGAAGGCCATTGACGAGATGCGCGAGGCCGACGGCATCGGCTGGATCACCGCGCTCAAGAGCGCGTCGATCCGTGCGCTGCTCGAGCAGGGACAGCTTCAGATGGACCTGTTCGATCAGCGCAATCTGCTAGAGCTCAGTTCTCCTGACTACCCAGGCGAGCGCCTGGTGGCGTGCCGCAATGAGGCGCTGGCCAGGCTGCGCGCACACAAGCGTGAGGCGCTGCTGGCGGCCACCGAGCGCAACCTCGAGAAGATCAAGGCACGCGTGGACGCGGGCAAGCTCAGCGGGCAGGACGCGATCGGCGTGCGGGTTGGCAAGATCATCAACCAGTACAAGGTGGCCAAGCACTTCGATCTGAGCATCGCTGACACAGCCCTGAGCTGGGCGCGCAAGCAGGACAGCCTCGCCAGCGAGGCGGCGCTGGACGGTGTGTACATCGTGCGCACCTCAGTGCCCGCCACGCAGATGGACGCACCTGAGTGCGTGCGCACCTACAAGTCGCTGGCCAACGTGGAACAGGCCTTCCGCTCGCTCAAGACCATCGACCTGAAGGTGCGCCCGATCCACCACCGCACGGCCGACCGGGTGCGCGCACACATCTTCCTATGCATGCTGGCCTACTACGTCGAGTGGCACCTACGTGAGGCCTGGCGCGAGCTGATGTTCGCCGATACCGAGCAGCAGGCCAAGGCGACGCGCGACCCCGTGGCGCCAGCGCAGCGATCCGCGTCGGCACAGGACAAGGCCGCTACCCATTGCCTCAGCGACGGCACGCCAGCACACAGCTTCGCCACCTTGATGGCCGAGCTCGCCAATCTCGTGCGCAATACCTGCCGCACGCCAAACGCCGGGCCCGACGCGCCCACTTTCGAGGTCACCACTCACCCCGAGCCCTGGCACAAACGCGCACTTGCGCTCGTCCAGGCGATCCGCCCGTAGACAGAAAACCAAACCCCGAATTCAGGCCAGACGCTTGAATCACAAAGGAAACTTGTCTATCTCATCGCGGGAACTTCCG
>NZ_JALOCP010000107.1:0-1994 GCF_030511745.1 Paraburkholderia sp. SECH4 | reverse complement strand
ATCGCAGGGAGTACGTTCTGTTCCAGAATCTCTTTCGATACCCCGGTTACAACGAGTCGAGTCACCCGAGGGAACTGCCCCCTCGGGTGCTCACGGAACCGGACGTGAACGTCTCCGCTCATCCGGCTCTTCCCACCGAAGCCTGTCCCCACAACAGCGGCCAGTGTGCAAAGAGCCGCGTGTGCTTGCGTGCAATCCGTTCGAGCCAATGGCTCGCCCGCCGACGGTGCCCACGCAGCCGTTTGAATTTACGGGTCGCCCACAGTACCAGCTTGCGATCGATCTGTCGTAGGGTCGGATATAGCGCCGACTTGTAGAAGGCACCATAGTAGTTGACCCATCCTCGGATCGTCGCATTGAACATGCGCGCCAGGTCATCCAGTGCCTTGTCACTGCGTATTTGCAGGTTCCAGCTTCGGACTTCCTGACGAATCGACTTTGCAGCTTTGACGCTAACCGCCGGACTGAAGTTGACGAAGGTCTTGCCGTGTCGATTCTTCGATAACCGTGGCCTGAACGTAAAGCCCAGGAAATCAAAGCTCGTGTCCGGGTAATCTCCCCGTCGGTCCGCATCCTTGCAGTAGACAACCCGCGTCTTCTGCGGATGCAGCTCCAGCCCACATTGCGCAAAGCGGTCCCGCAGCTGGTCAACAAGCATCTGGGCACGGGCGAGGCTGTGACAGTGGCACACCGCATCGTCGGCATACCGTTCAAATGGTATATCCTCATGATGTCGCTGCATCCATTTGTCGAAGGCATAGTGCAAAAACAGATTGGCGAGGATTGGGCTGACCACACCACCCTAGGGTGTACCACGTGTCCGCAACTGCACCTCTCCATCTGGCATTTGCACCGGAGCCTTCAGCCAGCGCTCGATGTACATCACAACCCAGCGTTCGCTGATGTGGCGACGTACCGCCCTGAGTAGAAGTTCCCAGTCGATGTTATCAAAGAACCCTTTGATGTCGATCTCTACTACCCATGCATATTTCCAGCAGCGCTTACGCGTCTGCGCCAGCGCTTGCCGCGCCGATTTCCCCGGCCTGTAACCATAGGAATCCTCATGAAACAGCGGATCCACCACCGGCTCCACGACCTGCTTGATCACGGTCTGCGCGATTCTGTCCGACACGGCGGGCACGCCGAGCGGGCGAATCCCGCCCCCGGATTTGGGGATTTCCACACGTTTGACCGCCGGTGGCATGTAGCTGCCTGAAGCCAGCCTGTTCCAGAGCTTGTAGAGGTTGTTTCCCACATCCTCTTCGAACTCCTCGAGCGTCTGACCATCGACACCTGCCGCACCACCCTTGGCCTTCACCAGTTTGTAGGCCTCCCATACCTGACGCTTGCTTATGGGAAGCGGCTTTGCCGTTGCCTCCACGATCCTCCCGTTGACGTCGCCGCCCCCGGTTGTCGCCTCGGCTTCAGCTCGATGGGGCAAGCCCTTCGCTCCAGACCCGTTACGATCCTTCTTAGCTACTACGGCTTGCTCCGTCCCTGTACCCCGCATCGGTACTCTGGCGCTCATGGGGCCTCCATTTGCGCGTCTCCCTTCGCATCGGGGTGACAGGTTCCCACGTTCCACATGAGAGCCTGAATCGACTTCACGCCGCCTTCATGCCGGATGCCGCGCAGGCAGTCACCAGGCCGCCCCCTGCACTTGTCCCACAGTAACGACTCCCCCGTGGTTTCGACATCGTCTATACGCTTTCGACACATCATCAGCGGTTCACTCGCGTTCGTCTCTTCGATTCGTACCTGATCGGGTCTTGCCCGACCGTTTCCCATCTCGCGCACCACCACGTCTCTTTAACGCAGCAGCAGTGGGTGGTTTGGTGCCTGCGCCTGTACGCCGACACCGAGGGGCCAGCCCTCATCTCTCATGCAGCATGGCTGCTCAGAAGAATTGCTCCTCCTTCTTCGCGCCTTCGTGGCGCACAGTCGTCCGCATACCGATTGACGTTGACTTTGAACTTTCTGCGTACGCGTTGCGT
>NZ_JALOCP010000106.1:0-2502 GCF_030511745.1 Paraburkholderia sp. SECH4 | reverse complement strand
GGCAGCGAGGCTGGAGGGGATGGCACGCGCCGGGGCAAGTCCGCGGGACGCGGCGTAGTCCCAAGAGCGGGGGTGCATGTTCACCGGGACGCGAAGCCGTCAGCTTGTGTGACAGGCGCAGCCGGGCGCGCAAGGTGCCGCGGCCCGGCTGGATTGCTGCGGCGGTACCTGAAACTGCAACGCCGGCACTCGGCCGGCGTCGGGGCAGATCGTGCGCGATCGCGCGTTACTGGGTCGTGGTCGTGCCTGGCTGTATGACGTGGATTTTCCCATCAGGCGTGAGCGTGAACTCACCAGGACCGGCCAGTCCAGTCGGCTTTTTGGGTTCGAAAATATAGATCGCGCCCGGCTTCATGTTTCGTTGCGTCTGCGGGACTTGCGTCTGTGCGCAGGCACAAAGCCCGATAATTGCCGCGATCGCGGCGGTACGGTATGCGGTGGCAAGCATTGTTATGTCTCGGTATCCGCGGCCATGTCTTGCACGGCCGCATGTGTTGTTAGAGGTCGATCGTCAGCAGCGCCGTGCGAACGTTGGTACCGGATTCGATAAAGGTTCCTTCCGGCAGCTCCTCCCACGTGCCGCCGTGAGCCTCAACGAGCGGCAACAGAATTTCTTGCTGACGCGGACCATTTGCACAGATCGCGACCAGTCGCCCGCCCGGATCGAGGAAGTCCAGAGCGCGGCGAATATGCGCGATGTCCTGCCCTTTTGAAAACGGCGGGTTGAGCAAAATCTTCGTGAATGTCCCGAGCTCGGCGCCGCATTCCATGAAGTCGGCACAGATCACCTTAACGTCGCCATATCGAGCGGCGAGGGCTTGCGAAAGCGCGTGATTGATCTCCACCGCGGTTACCTTGATTGCGCTCGGATCGATCGCGGCAAAGATAGCGGCGAGAATGCAGCCCGTTCCGGCGCTGAATTCGCCGACACGATCCCCGGCCTCGATCCTGGCCTCATCCACCATGCGATCGGCCGCGACTTCCGGCGTCGGGAACAGCTTCGGCGCGCTGACGACCTGCACGCCGTGCTTCAGTTGCTCGCGCATCGTGTCGAACTCGGTACGCTCGCGGGGCACATAGACGGGGGCCACGGCCGCGGGCTCCACCTGAGGCGCGACGTTGACCGACGCGGCCTGTGGTGCCGCCGGGGCGGGCGGGTCAATCCGCTTTTCATCGGTGATAAACACCTGCTTATAGTGACCTCGGCCGGCGTGCGCGCGGCGGAACTTGTAAGCGCCGTGTGACTCCGTAGCAGCTACGGTGCGCGTACCCTTGTAATTCGAATCGCGCTCGCGCCACTCTGCGCGGGTCATTGCGAGAAAATCCTCGCCGGGATAGTTGGCGAGTGGCGGCTTTGCGGCAGCTACCGCATTTGCAGATTCCGGCGCGCGGTAATCCTGCACGCTCTCAATCGGAGTTATCACGGTGCTTCGCCAGTGCATCACCTTAGGCGCGGGCGTTGTCACGCTGTTGACGCGGCCGTTGGACTTATTGACGCGATTCACCACGTACCACTCGCCACCGATCAGAACAGTGCCACCCACGACGATATCAGCGTTGTCTGTCACCAGACCGCCTGATTCCCCGAGCATGGCGCGCTCGTATTCGAGCCGGTTGTCGACGTGCGCGGCCCAGCGGCCATACCATGCAATCGTGCGCGCGTGCGCTCGCAGCACCCGCTCGCGGACCTGTTCAACATCGGCGTTTTCGCGCGAAAGGATTTCATAGATCGACGTGCTGGTTTCCTTGCCCTCCTCGCGAAAATAAATGTGGTCGTACTGCGCAATGGCTTTGGCTTTTTCGAGCGTGAGCGGGTCGGCCTTCCAGAGCTTTGCAAACTTCTCGGCGGTGTCGATTTCACGCTGATACTTGCGACGGTCTGCCTCCAGCCCCTTCATGCGTCGATGGCGCACACCAGGCTGTTCCTTGTATTTGGCATGTCGCAATGCGCCTTTGGCGCGCTCCGCCCAGTATCCGGAAGTCTCCCAAAGATTCACTGCACGCCGCATGCCGTTCTCGATGCGCTCAGCGTCACGGCGGGCGCGGCGTTCGCTATGGTGACCAACCAGAATAGGCTGTCCTTCCGGGATACGGCCCGCAATCGTCTGCACTGCTTCGCGCGCGGCGTGTGCTTCGCTTGCGCGCTTGCCGCTGTAGTCTTCGAAACGGTCGGCGCGCTCTTCCGCACGTTCGACCAGACTCGTGTCCTCGTCCCCAACCTCGCCGCACAGTTCAATCAGCAGATTCTCGCGCGCTGGAGTCCACATGGGGGCAACAAAAAGCCGCTGTTTGGGAGCCCATTTAAAACCGGCAGCATCCACGCGGCTGTATAGATCCGCGTCGAGGCGCTCCGATGCGTAAAGGCGCAGCTTGTTGTCTTCGGGTGAATACGTGGCGGTGAGTGTCTGCATTTAAGGTTCTCCAAAGGAGGTTTGAGCTGACCGGGCCCCTAGATTCCGAAGTCCCGGCGTTGGTGGTTTCTGCTGAGTCGGCGGTGCTTCT
>NZ_JALOCP010000105.1:0-2536 GCF_030511745.1 Paraburkholderia sp. SECH4 | reverse complement strand
CCACCGCATTGTAGGCTCCCTACCGAACTCCACATTACACTCTGCTCCACATTAGTCAAGGCCACAAAGGAAGGCCGCTGGAACAGGGTGAAAGCCCTGCAATGGCTGCTGACCCACTCGTTCAGCGGCAAAGCACTCGCCGTCAAACGGGTGACGGAAAACCGAGGAAGGAAAACACCCGGGGTCGATAAGGTTACATGGTCCTCCCCGGACGCCAAGTACCACGCCATCGAAATTCTGCATCGTCGTGGCTACCGGCCGCGACCGTTGCGTAGAATTCAAATTCCCAAAAGCAACGGTCGGACAAGAACACTCGGAATTCCCTGTATAAGCGACAGAGCGATGCAAGCGCTGTATTTGCTCGCCCTGGAGCCTGTATCGGAAACGAGTGCGGACCCACACTCTTATGGGTTTCGCCCGGAAAGATGCACTGCCGACGCGATCGAGCAATGCTTCATCGCACTTGCGACCAAACGCGCTGCGCAGTGGATTTTAGAAGGCGACATTCAGGCCTGTTTCGACAAAATTTCGCATGACTGGATCATTGCTCACGTCCCGACGGACAGAGAGATGCTTCGGAAATGGCTGCAGGCGGGGTACCTCAAAGATCGACAGTGGTTCCCAACCGAAATGGGTGTGCCGCAAGGCGGAATTATCTCGCCTGCGATCGCGAATTGGGTATTGGATGGCTTGCAGCTTCATCTGGCGATTACCTTTGGGCCACCAAAGTGGATCGACGGAAGGCAAATCAGTTCAAAAGTCAATTTCGTTCGTTATGCCGATGACTTCATAGTTACTGGTCCCTCGAAAGAAGTTCTGGAACAGGAAGTCAGACCTATTATTGAACGTTTCATGCAGGAGCGCGGGTTGTCGCTCTCACCAGAGAAGACGAAGGTCACACATATCTCGGAGGGGTTCGACTTTCTGGGACAGAACGTTCGGAAGTATCGTGGCAAGCTGCTCATCAAGCCATCAAAGAAGAACGTTCAGGCGTTTCTGACGAAAATTCGCTCGATCATCAATGAAAACCGGACGGCCAAACAGCAGAACCTGATTGGCCTGTTAAACCCGGTGATCAAAGGATGGGCGGACTATCATCGACATGTCGTCTCAAAGAGAGTCTTCGCGCGCGTCGATTCAGAGATATGGCGGGCGTTGTGGCAATGGTGCTGTCGCCGGCATTCCAACAAGGGACGCCAATGGATCAAGCATCGCTACTTCCGATGCATTGGAACACGGGATTGGATCTTTGCTGCGCAAACGGGCGAGTATTGGCCAGATGGTAAGCCAATCGTGACAACGCTTCGTTATGCGGCAGAGGTACCCATCCGGCGGCACATTAAAATAAAAGCAGAGGCGAATCCCTTCGACCCGGCCTGGGAAGGTTACTTCGAAGATCGTCAAGGTTTCAAGATGTTCAACTCGCTCAAAGGTCGGAAGAAGTTGATTCGGCTTTGGCTTGCTCAACAGGGCATCTGCTGTGTCTGCCACCAACGCATCACCAAGGACACAGGCTGGCACGTTCACCACATTGTCCGTCGTGTTGACGGCGGAGGTAATGCGTCGCGAAACTTGATCATGGTTCACCCGAACTGCCACGCGCAAATTCATAGCCTTGGACTATCCGTGACGAAACCGGCTCCGCATCAGGGGCTTTGAACGGCTTGAGCGGAGTGCGGGGAAACTCGCACGCTCCGTTCTTGGGGGGCGGCGACGCAGCGAGGCGTTGCTGCTACCCGACTAAGGGGGAATGCCGGGACTAATACGCTGCGCTTCCCGCTATGCATCGATGGGAGGCATTTCACCGTGGCCGCGCAGCCATGCATGGTCGGCAAGCGCGAGCATTTCCCGGTCACCTTGACTATCGCCATAGGCATAGAGCACTCGAGGCTGATCGCCGCGGAACCATTGTTGCAGTCTCCGCACTTTTTCCGGTCCCCAGCAATTCGGGGAAGCCAGGTGACCAGAAAAACGGTCGTCATGAAATTCGAGCTCGGTTGCCAGTACCGCGTCGAATCCCGCAGCCGTAGCCCAGCCCTTCAGGTAGAGCGCAGGCGACGCGCTGACCAGCACGAGTTGATGGCCACGGCGCTTATGCTCCTGGACTCGCGCGGCCATTTCAGGCCGAATGAGCTTCGGCAATCTCTGAGCCACGTATTGCTGCGCCGCGTCTTCCAGTTTGCGCCGGGTCATGGCGCCGATCGTCGCGGCAAGAAAATGCGCTTTCGCGGTGCCTCGGTCGCACGTGTCGATCAGCATGCCAGCCATCCAAGGCGCCGCGCAAATCGCGCCATAGATCAATCGCGGACTGCCGACCGTGTAATGCACAAAATCACGGAGGCTGTCGGACGTGGTGATGGTGCCGTCGAAATCGAAGGCGGCAACGACCCGATCGCGCGACAGTGTTCGATCGGGGTCTGAGCGCGATGGAATCTGCAGTGAAGGCAACGGCGTACCGCTTTGGCCTCCTTGCGAGAGGGCTTGTTAGCGGCGGTGTAAAAGCGTCATTAGATGGCGGCGCAAAGTTGAGTAGAAG
>NZ_JALOCP010000104.1:0-2551 GCF_030511745.1 Paraburkholderia sp. SECH4 | reverse complement strand
GTCGTTTAGGGTTGTTCGATGCCTGCCATCGTCCACAGGAATGTGAGCGTGCCACCTTGCCTTGCTGGCAGGCGTCGAACGAGCCTCGATGGAGGAAACCGCGGAGTGCCCCGATGCGGTCGGAGTCCTGGAGGCTATGGCGATTGATAGGCCGGGATGCCCGGCAATGTTGATGGATGCGTGAGGAGGCGGGATGCTGGATGGGCGCTGACGCAGTGCTGAAGCGGTGCAGTGGCGCAATTGTGATGGCGAAGCGGACGTGCGAGAGACTGCGCGAGGCGACAGGCGCAAACGTCCGCTCGTGGGCCGCGTTGCCGCAAAGCCGACGGTCGGGTTATACATGCAGGGAGCGTTGCGCTCATGTCTCACCTCGCCGCATGGGTGGTGCGCGAATGGGCGCAGTGCGTTCCAGTATCTCAATGACGATCATCGGCGCACCGCAGTGCCGGCAGACGAAGACCGGAGCGACGGCAACCTCGGGATCGTCGGGCTGGGTGGCGACCTCGGGCGGCACGACGTCCAGCAACTCACGCACCTTCGCGAGGCTGGCGCGGCGCACCGGGTTGGCCAGCAGGCCGTAGTGACGGATGCGATGGAAGCCGCCGGGCAGCACATGCAGCAGCAAGCGGCGCATGAACTCGCCGGCTTCGAGCGTCATGATCTTGTAGCGGGTGCGCCCCGTTGCACGGTAGTCCTTCCAGCGGAAGGTTACGCCGCGCTCATCGAGTGCGACCAGGCGCTGGTTGGAGATCGCGACGCGGTGCGTATAGCGTGAGAGGTACTCGAGCACCGCTTGCGGTCCGGCGAAGGGACGCTTGGCGTAGACCACCCACTCGCAGGTGCGCAGCGGCGCAAGCCACCGCGCAAAGGCAGCCGCATTGGCAAGCTCTGTGTAGTCGCCGAAGAACTGCAGCTGGCCGCGTCGGTGTGCGTCTGCGAGTGCTTCGAGGAAGCGGCGCCGGAACAGGCGCGAGAGCACGCGCACCGGCAGGAAGAAGCCGGGGCGGCAGGCGATCCACCGCTCACCATCGGACGACAGGCCGCCACCGGGAACGATACCGTGCGCGTGCGGATGATGCGTGAGCGCTGAGCCCCAGGTGTGCAGCACGAGCGTGGCGCCGATCTGTGCGCCCAGGTGCCTCGGATCCGCGGCGATCGTACGCAGGGTTTCGGCGGCGATGTCGAACAGGAGTCCGTAGATTACCGCCTTGTTGTACCAGGCGATCGCACTGATCGGCGCAGGCAGCGTGAACACTACGTGGTAGTACTCCACGGGCAGCAGGTCGGCCTGGCGCGCCTCGAGCCAGCGGCGGGCGGCACTGGCCTGGCACTTCATGCAGTGCCGGTTACGGCAGGAGTTGTACTCGACCTCGATGTGGTCGCACCCCGAACAGCGCAGCACATGCCCGCCCAGCGCCGCGGTGCGGCACTGTTCGATGGCCGACATGACCTTCAGCTGCCCCAGGCTCAGGTGTGCGGTTGCCCGCCACGCTGGCCCGTGGCTGCGGAAGATATCCGCAACCTCCAGCATGAGGCGCTACAGCGCGCAGCTTACTCGGAGGGCAGGCGGTCCAGCGGACTGGTGACCTCGTGCAGCAGGTCGGTGGCCACCTGGACGTAGAGCGCGGTGTTCTCGAGCTTCGCGTGGCCGAGCAGTACCTGGATCACGCGGATGTCCACCTTCTGTTCGAGCAGATGTGTCGCAAAACTGTGCCTCAAGGTATGCATGGATACGCGCTTGTCGATGTGTGCGGCCTCCGCGGCGGCATGGATGGCGCGGTTCAACTGTCGCGTGCTGAGCGCGTCCACGGGATCGAGCCCGGGAAAGAGCCACCCACCATCCAGCATCCTGCCCTGGGCCCGGGCTACGTGCCACCAGACGCGCAGGCGCTCGAGCAGCACCGGCGAGAGCATGGCGTAGCGGTCCCGACGACCCTTGCCCTGCTTGATGCGCAGCGTCATACGTTGACTGTCGATGTCGCCGACCTTCAGGGCCACCACTTCGCTTGCGCGCAGTCCTGCGCCGTAGGCGACTGACAGGGCGGTCTGGTGCTTGAGGTTGCCGGCCGCCTCGATGAGGCGGCGCACTTCATCGGGACTAAGCACGACGGGCAGTGTGCGGGGCACGCGCACGGGGTGCATCCTGACCATCAGGTCAGGCCGGTCGAGCGTGACCCCGAAGAAGAACTTCAGGCCGGTGATGGCATGATTGAGCGACACGGGCGATGTGCCGTGATCGACGAGATGCAGCTGGTAGCGCCGCAGGTCCTCGACGGTGGCCGTGTCAGGTGAGCGCCCGAGAAACCGGGCGAATTCGCGCACGATGCGCAGATAGATGTCCTGTGTCTTCGGCGACAACTGGCGCATGTGCATGTCGTCGATCATGCGCTGGCGCAGTGGACTGGCGTTTGCCTGTGGGGAGGTCATGATTGGGCTCCTGCTGGAGAACGAGGCGGGTTGCCTCATTCGCCAACATACGGAACTGCGCAGCCGACCCCTCACGAACCACCGCGCTTAGCCGGAGCCCCCTACCGCGCGAGCGGTTTCGTTC
>NZ_JALOCP010000103.1:0-2678 GCF_030511745.1 Paraburkholderia sp. SECH4 | reverse complement strand
TGCGGATTTCGGCGATGGTGATCAGCCGTTTCGGTGAACGTGATCAGTATGGAAGTTGGTGTTGCGCGGTCAGAGAATTATAACGAAGGTGATCACGATGGGGATGAGTCGGATTGCTTTGCGTTGGTCTTTCGCATCGAATCGCCTTTTATTGGAAGCCTATGCGCTTGATGCACGAGCCGGTCGAGGATTGCGTCGGCGAGCGTGGGGTCTTGCAACCACGCATGCCAATGTTCAAGGGGCAACTGCGAGGTGATGATCGTCGAGCGCGAGCCCACGCGGTCGTCGATCACTTCGAGTAGGTCGTTTCGCGCTCCCTGATCGAGTTCCTGCAGTCCCCAGTCGTCCAGCAATAGCACGTCAATCTTGGCGAGTTGAGCGAGACGGCGTGTGAAGCTGCCGTCGCCATGGGCGATGCGCAACTCTTCGAACAGGCGCGCAGCGCGCACGTATAACGCGGAGAACCCTTGGCGGCATGCCTGCTGCGCAAAGGCACAAGCGATCCAGGTTTTACCGGCGCCGGTCGGTCCACTCAGGATGATGTTCTGGGCGTTGCGGATCCAGTCGCAACTAGCGAGCGTGGTAACCACGCGCTGGTCCAAGCCGCGGCTTTGCCGGACGTCGATGTCCTCGATGCAGGCTTGTGGGTTCTTCAGCCTGGCGGCCTTCATCAGGCGTTCAAGACGGCGCGTGTCGCGCCAAGCCAGTTCGCGTTCGACGACCATGCCGAACCGGTCCTCGAACGACAGGCTGGTGCTAGCGGTCAGTGCGGCTTGTTCCTCGAAGGCGCGGGCCATGCCGTCGAGTTTCAGGTTCCGGAGTTGCGAGAGGGTTTGCTGCATCAACATGGTGACCTCCTTCGGGTCAGTGATAATAGTCAGGCCCGCGCACGTTCTCGTGTTCGGGGGATTGCCACTCAGTGAGTTCGATCGGCAGCGATGCCTGGCGGTCCAATCCGGACTTGAGGATCGAGAGGACAGAGCGACGTGTAGGGGAGCCGACCACGAGGGCGCGCTGACAGGCCGCTTCAAGGCGCTCGCGACCGTATTTGCGGGCCAGCGCCAGCAGTCCCAGACAAGCCCGGTAGCCCATTTCGGGATGCGGGCGGTTGGTCAGCAGGTGCCGGACGATCGCCTCGGCGCCGGGGCCAATGGATGCACCCCAGTTCAGCAGGCGCCCGGGCGTCCACTCCAGGTGAGCGCGGTGAGCGACGGGCATGTGCTCGGGTAACGTCGTGTGTTTGTTGCGCAGGTGGCTGCGGGCGTGAGCTGCGACGCGCTTGCCGCCGTGGAGGATCTCGACGCCGAAACGGGTCAGGCGGGCATAGACTGGCTGGCGCACGAGGCTGTGCGGGGCGCTGTAGTAGTGGTGATCGACCTCGACATGGTAGTCAATGTTGACGACGCATCGCACGAAGGTCGCGATCTCGTAGCGCTGGGCAGGTAACGGCCGCAACGCGGGCTGGTCGAGCCGCTCAAACCATTCGCGGCGATTACCCTGAAGCTTCTTGAAGGGGCGTTGGTTGAGATCAGCAATGAGACCAGCGATCGCGCGGTTCAACTCGGCCAAGCTGAAGAAGCGGTGGTTGCGCAGACGAGCAAGAACCCATCTCTGGACCACTTGAACTGCTACCTCGGCCTTCGCTTTATCACGGGGCTTTCTTGGCCGTGCTGGGAGCATCGCTGTCGCGTAGTGGTTCACGAATTCCTGCGCCGTGCGGCCAAGACCCGGTTCGTATCGGTCAGGTCGCGCAATCAATGCGCGCGGATTATCTGGGACCAGCAGGCTCGGGGCGCCTCCGTAGAATTCCATGGCGCCGATAAGCCCGCCGATCCAATCGTGCGTGCCCTCCGAACGCGTCGCACAGGCATACGTGTAATTCGATGCGCCGAGCGCAGCGACAAACACGTGCGCACGAAACGCAACGCCACCGCGCCCGTCCAGGATCGGCATGGTGTGCCCGGCAAAGTCGGCAAACAGCTTCTCGCCGGCGCGGTGTTGCTGACGCATCGAACGTTTGAGCGTCTGCGCCCAGTCGCGGTAGCGCTGGCAGAACTGGGTGTAGCGATAGGTACGCTCGCCGAGGTGCGCCTCAACGTACTCCTCCCACAATAGTTGCAGCGTCACGTTTGCGCGCCGCAACTCGCGATGAACGAGCGCGTAGTCCAGGTCGACACGCCGGGCCTGCGTATTCTGATCGGCCGGCAGCCTCAGCTTGGCCTCGAGTTCGTCGTCAGCCAGCGGTTCGACGCTCGCCCAGTCCAGATTGGCCGCGCTGGCACGCGCTGCATACGCCGATACCGCACCCACGCTGATACCCGCGGCCCGGCTGATCTGGCGGTGCGACAAGCCGCACACCCACTTCAGCCGCAGGACTTCTTTCAATTTGCGCATGCTCATCCGATGTGCCGGCATTACCTGTCCCCTATAAAAGAGACAAGGCTAACGCCCGTCGTTGATGTCATGCGCAACACCACCGCCAGACCGAAATAGCGTTCCCGTTTCGGTCCGGTGATCACTCATTCTGGGAGCGTGATCACCTGTTTCGGCAAGATGATCAGTCGTTTCGGAAATGGGTGATCAGCGATCACCATCAACCGAAATGTCTGATCACCTTCCTCCGGATTCACTGATCACGTTCAACCGGAATCCGTGATCACGTTCGCCGAAATACGCAA
>NZ_JALOCP010000102.1:0-2719 GCF_030511745.1 Paraburkholderia sp. SECH4 | reverse complement strand
GATAAGCGGGTTTATCACGGCGACCCTTTTCATTTCCGGCACAGAAACGGTTTTCTGGCGTCAGGGCTGTGCGTAATCTAGACTGGAAATTCCCGCCTGCGCCCGCCTGTACCCGCTTTCGCCCCGGGTGCGCTGGCGTGCCGCTGGAGTGCCGCCATGTCCCGCCCTGCCGCCATCTCCGCCGACCAGATCCGCACCACCGTGCTCGCGATGCTCGCCGAGGCGGACGTCAATTCCGACCACCCGCCGCCCACGCCTGAGCGCTTCCGCAAGGTGATCTCGGTCCGCAAACTGCGCGCGCGGCTCGGCGCCGGCGACCCGGCGATGCTCTCGCGCGCCCTGAACACGATCGAAGTCGAAGTCGTGCGCGCCGGTCTCGCGCAGGTCGCGATTCCCGGACTGCCCGACCCGATCGCCGAACAGATGCGCACGCTGTGGCACGCGGCGGTCACCGTCCAGCTCGACGAGGTGGCGCGCCTCAGGGAGGAAGCGACGCAGGCCGCGGAAGCCTCGGACGCCGCGCGGCGGGATGCCGACCTGCGGACCGAGATGCTGAGGGTCGAACTTGCCGAACTGCGGGCGCAGCTGAGCACACGCGACAGCGAACTGGCCAACCTGCGTGCGGACTGCCGCAGCCTCACCGAGCGGGCGGAGACGCTCAGCGCTTCTGCAGCAGGCCTGCAGGCGGAACTGGATGCTGTCACCGCAACGCTCGCCCAGACCAGACAGGCGCATGCAGACGAGTTCGCCGCGGTTCACGCCCGTTATGAAGGCCTGTCGCGTCAACTGCTGCAGGAAACGGAACATCAGCGGCACGCGCTGCAGACCGAACGCGAGCGGCTGTCCGGCCAGATCACCCAGGCCCAGGAACGGGTCGCCGCACTGGAGGGGTTACGCGACCGGCTGCTGACCGAACTCGCCGGCGAGCGCAACGCGCACCAGCGCGCCGCCGCCGAAGCTGCGGCACTGGCCACGGTCGCCGCCGAGCACCGCGCCCTGCTGCAGGCCGTGCACGCCACTCCCCGCCACCCGGCGAAGCCTGCACCGGTCCGGCACCGCAGGACACCGGCGGCGACACCCTCCCCAACTCCGGCCAGCTCCCCGGCGCGCAGGAAGGCACGATGAACCTTTCTCGCTGGATCGATACCGCCGCGTCGCCGCCGCAGCCGCTGCCGGATTCGATCGAGGCAGCGCTCGACTACCTCGCCGGCGCGACCGGCCACCCGGTCTACACCCGCTGGACGCTGTCGCGCCTCAAGCGCGGCTGTCCGTCGCTCGCCGACGCGAAACGCGAGCACCCCACCGTGTTCGCGCTGCTGCTCGAGCACGACGCGGCCGTCGAATACTGGGACCGCGGACGCCTGCGGATTGTCGCGGCGGACGACGCGCCGGCGCCCGAAACCATTCTGGAGCGCGTGCTGCACCAGCACCGGCGCCGCTTCCACGAGGCCGCTGATGGAACCGCGCTGGTGCCTGCGAGCGCCGCAGTGCCGCCCGCCGCGACTGTCACGACTGCCGTCTGGCTCGCGGCGCTCGAACCGCCGCACACCGTCGCGGGGCGTGTCGACCATGTGTCCAGTGCCACCCCTGCCGCCGGCGGATGGCTCGCGCGGGCGGGCCGCTTCGTCAATCCGTCGATGGTCACGAACACCCTCGGCGTCGCCGACGATGGCCAGGCGGTGATCCTCTTCCTGCGCGATCGCGCCGGCCGCTCGCCGCACACGCGGCGCGCGTATCTCGCTGACCTGAAACGCCTGATCACCTGGTGCGAACGCGAGCGGCTCGGGCCGCTGTCGGACCTCACGCGCCACGACCTGCTCGCGTACCGCCGCGCCCTCGAACTCCAGCCCGAACACGGTCCTGCCCTCGGCGAAGAGACGCCCCCCGGCAGCCGCCAGCCAGGGCGTCGTGGACAACCTGGTGGGCCGCGCCAGCGGTCCGCCGCAGTGGCATCCCGCGCGCTCGCGGTCGTCTCGAGCCTGTTCCGCTACTGGTTGAAAACCGGCTACCTGACCGCGAATCCGGCCGCCGATCTGTCCGGCGGCGGCGCCGCACGCGCGGCGTGGACACCGACCCGCATCATGCCGGCGAGCGTGGTCGCGCTGTGCGATGCGGTCGTCGCGGGCCCTGCGCCGACCGGCCTCACATTGCCCGTCTGGACGCGTCGCTGCGCAATCTGGTCGCTGTACCGCTACGGCGGGGTCCGGCTCGCGGAGCTGGTGTGGTCCGAAGCCCTGGGACTGCCGCGGCTCGATGTCGACGCCGACGCAGACACTGACACCCACTGGACCCTGCACGTGCGCGGCAAGGGGAACAAGGTGCGGGCGATTCCGCTGCCCGCCCTCTGTGTGCCGCCACTCCGCGCATACCGGCTCGCCCGTGGCCTGGCGCCCGAACCGGGTCCCTTCGAACGGCTGCCGCCCATCCACAGCGAGAAGCGCGACGCGCTCGGCGCGAGCGGGCTGTATGACGAGGTCAAGGCGGTCTTCCGTGCAGCGGAAGACCACGTCGCGCCCGGTGACGGCGTGACGCTCGCGATGCTGCGCACGGCATCGACGCACTGGCTCCGGCACGGCTACGCGCGCACGCTGGTGGTCGACCACGCGGTGCCGCTGCCAGTCGCGCAGCAGTTACTTGGACACGCGTCGGTGCAGACGACGGCCGCCTATGCGAAGACGGACCTCACGCAGACGCGCGCGTTCGTGGAGGGGAGTTTTCC
>NZ_JALOCP010000101.1:0-2764 GCF_030511745.1 Paraburkholderia sp. SECH4 | reverse complement strand
TTGCGTGACGGGCGAAGCCGGGCGCGCAAGGTGCAGCGGCACGGCTGGATGGCTGGGCGTCGCCCGGGTCGATGCCCAGGCGGATCTCGCGGAACGCTTCACAGTGCCAGGTCCATCTGTTCAGCCGCCGGGATTACGACTATGGGAATACCCGGCGTGCGTGAATCGAGCGCATTGTCATGGTCCCGCAGGGTATCGGACATCATTGCGAAGCGGGCGCGATCCGCTTCGCCGCGCCTGACACGGAAATCATCGTCTACCACGTCATTGACCCGTGCCCACTGATTCCACGCGAAACTGCGGCCGAGTCCTACGGTGGTTGACGTGCTAGGGAAGCGGTCGGCTCCACGCACGAGCTCCTCCCATGTCGCACCGAATTCGACCTCATCAAAGCGGCTATGCCGGCCAGTGAGCGCGTTACGCTCTAGGACCAGCGCACGCTCCAGTAGCTCTGGATGGTTCGCGGCAAGCCAGTACAGTTCCCATTGCTTCGAGGCAGGACAGAAGAAGCACGCCGACTTGATCGGCACCATGTCGGCCCCGAGCGCCCACGTGATCGCCTTGACGCAGTCGCGCCGTGTCCACCGAACAAGCTGCAACGGATACACATAATCGAAATCATCGTCCGGGCGCTTCGGCGCTTTCGAGCGGCGCAGATCGGCCGGACCGCAGTCATAGCCGATCAGTTTGACGATCCGTTCATTAGCGGCACGCGTCGAAATCCAAAGCGGATGGGGCAGCCTGGCGTTCGGCCCGGACTTTGCCCCCTTCAGAAACTGGTCCTGAATCGCGGCCTTCCACTTGATACTGCAACTCTTCATGCCGAAAGCCAGCGACGGCAAGGTCTCGTTCGCAAGGCAATTGCCGTATAGGTCCGCGTAGCCTGTGGACGCGAGTGGAATCTTTCGGCACACGTCGATAAGCGGCCATCCCCATTCGCGCAAAACCGTGTTCATGAGGTCAAGGTGTTTGATGGTCTCGGGCTTTTCTCCGCCTGTGTCAGCGAAGGTGATGACGTCGGGGCGGATACCAGCAGCATGAAGCGCTACGAGCATTGCAGTAGAGTCCACACCTGAACCAAAGCATAGGGCCAGCGTCCTGCCCGCCAACGCGCCCCGCAGCGCCTTTATCTGCAACGCCGAAAGGATAGGTGCGCGGGGAACGCTGTCTGCCTGAAACGTGAGCTTTTGCATCGTTCTTCCACGGTTGTCTTTGCTGACCGGATCCCTAGATTCGGAGTCCCGGCCATGCCGGTTTGTGCTGAGTCGGCAGCGTCTCTCGTCGTTGCCGCCGTTCCCCTGAGTTCATCGTCCCGCGATCAAAAGGAGACGCGGCCGGAGCTGGGTCAAGGATTCAGGCGCGGGGTGTGGGGCGGGATGGAGCGAGAGCGACTGACACGGCCCCGTGCGCCTTGACGCAGCGTAGGCTGTGGCTACGATCGCGATAGAGGACGGGGAACCAGGGGGCGGGAATTCGGCACGAAGAGCTGCGACGAAGCGAAACGCCTCGCGCGGCGAGCGCGCACACCGAGCTGCTGCAGGCAGCGAGGCTGGAGGGGATGGCACGCGCCGGGGCGAGTCCGCGGGACGCGGCGCGGCCCCAAGAGCGGACGTGGAATGATTCCGTGACGCGATGCTGTCAGCTTGCGTGACGGGCGAAGCCAGGCGCGCAAGGTGCAGCGGCACGGCTGGACGGCTGTCCCCTACCCTCGCGGCACCGCAAACGAATTCGCCGGCGGGTGCCGGCGATGGTGGACGGGAAAGGTCGTCGTTCAGAACAGAGCGAGCTGTTCCAGCTTCTTGAAGTCGATCGCGGCCGGTTCGGGTGCAGGGGCCGTCACAACCGGCGCCGGACCCCTTGGCTGTGGGTCGTTTTGCGGGGCGTACTGGGTATCCGGGGGATTGAGAAGCGCCAATGCGTCCGCCTCTGCCCGCTCGCGCTCAGTTTCACGCGCGAGACGGGCGCGCCATCCGCCAAGGATGTGCGCAGGGGTGTACCAGTGTCCCCACTCTTCGAGGGAAAGAGCGTTTCCGTGGACAACAACCCCTGGGATGTGTAGCAGGGATAGTTGTAGGTAAGCCATGTGAACGCATCGGGGATCAATGTCGACGCAGATTGCGTGCATCGAATTCTGGTAGTTGATCCCGGCATCGAGCAGCGCATCGGCGTAGGCGATCACCATTCCGCCGGCGCCGCATGCGGGTTCGTTCAGACGAAGGAAGCCCTTTTGCCTGACTTCGGCACCGTCTCCGACCAACACCATCGCCATCAATTTTGACACTTCAAACGGCGTGAAAAACTGGCCAGTTCTCTCGTTGCCAAGCTCGAACATCATGTACAGAGACCCGAGCACGTCTGCCAGTCCACCACGGGGTAATCCGGTCTCTTCGTTGAACGATCCGGCTATCCGCTCCTCGTAGCAGAGAACCAGTTCGCCAAACATCTGCGGGAACAGGGCGACCTCCTCTTTCTTGTACTTGCCGACGATATCGAGGTAACGCGCCTCGCGCTTTTCGTAATGCACCTTGTCGACGGCATTGCTGATCGACAGCGCCGAAAGCTCGATGAAGTCTGAAAATACCTCGTGCGTGTGGCGAGCATAGCTAAGGCTGCGAATCATCTTGACCAGTGCCGTTTGGTGTTGCCCTGCCGTGGTTTCATGCTTGCGTACTGCGCTTTTGTTTGCCATGTCGTTACAGAATTGGTTTGAGCTGACCGGGCCCCTAGATTCAGAAGTCCCGGCCATGCCGGTTTGTGCTGAGTC
>NZ_JALOCP010000100.1:0-3035 GCF_030511745.1 Paraburkholderia sp. SECH4 | reverse complement strand
GGACGACGAACTCAGGGGAACGGCGGCAACGACGAGAAGCACCGCCGACTCAGCAGAAACCACCAACGCCGGGACTTCGGAATCTAGGGATCCGGTCAGCTCAAAACCTCGTGGAGAAATATATGTCACAAGCCGTGCAAGTCGAATCCGAAGCAGGGGTGCTTTTGGAGTTCGATTGTCATGCATCGCATGCAGCATCTGTGCGTCTGGTTCCGCTGCCTAACGTGATCATGGAGCGTGTGTGATGAAGCGCTCCCGCAACGCCATCATCGACCTCAAGCAGGAAGTCACGGATCGCATTGTCAAAGCAATCGAAGATGGCCGTATGTCGCCCGGCAATCTCTGGGCCCGTAGTCAAGGCGGCGGATTGCCGATTAACTACGCGACCAAGAATCCCTACAGCGGAACCAATGTGTTGCTGCTCTGGCTAGAAGCTGCGGACCGGGGCTTTGCTCGTAATGAGTGGATGACCTACAAGCAGGCACAGGACATCGGCGCCCAGGTGCGTCGCGGTGCGAAACATTGTCGCTTGCTGAAAGTTGCGCAACGCGAGCGGGTTGACCCGGAAACTGGCGAGATTGAGTTTTTCCCGGCGCCGGTGCCGTTCAGCGTATTCAACGTCGAAGAAATCGACGGCGTTGCGCCGGCAACGCGCTATGAAGAGTTTGAGCCCGTCGCCGTCGCCGAACAGATCCTGACACGCTCCGGCGCCACGATTATCGAGACCGGCGAGCGCGCTTTCTATCGCATGAGCACGGACGAATGTTTCCTGCCGGAGCGCACCCGATTCGAATCTGCGGCGAATTTCTACCACGTGGCCGTCCATGAATTGACCCACTGGACCGCACACCCGGAGCGACTCGCGCGCGATCTGAGTGGCCGCTTCGGAGACGAAGCCTACGCCTTTGAGGAACTCGTTGCCGAATTCGGCGCGGCGTTCTGTCTTGCCCGTATTGGCATGGACGCCGGACAGCTCGAATTTCACGCGTCGTATCTCGACTCATGGCTTCGAGTCCTGAAGAAGGATAAAAACGCGCTGTTCACGGCGGCTAGCCGTGCGAGCGACGCATATGCGTATCTGATGAAACTCGCGCGGATATCCGACGCGGCGTCGCCCCAGATGCGCGCTGCGGCATAGTCAAACACGGAGGCTTCATGCAGGGCAATATTGACTTTGACGGTTTCGGCGGCGCTACGCAGTCCGCTCTGGTCTTCACCGACGAAGCAGAAGAGATCAAGCGTGCTGCGATCGACGAGTTGCACTGGTTGACGGCAATCTATACGGCAAGCCCCGTTGTCGACCAACTGCTCGATCGACTAGGCTGGCCACACGAGGACCGACGCCTCTTGGATCCCAGCTGTGGTGATGGGATGTTCCTCGCGCGCGCTCTCGATCGCTTGCTCGCGGCACGGCCCGCCGGCTTCGAACCGGGTGCGCTTATCGAAGGATGGGAGATCCACCCGGGTGCCTGCCACGATGCACGCGCGCGCGTCGCGCAGGTATTTACTCGATACGGACATTCCGCATCCCGCGCGGCAGAGCTCGCACAGAACATGGTCTACAACCGCGACTTTCTGACCGATGGGCCGACACGACCCTATGCGGATTTCATCTCGGGCAATCCACCTTATTTAAGGGCGGCGAATGTGCCACGGTATCTGCGCGAACAGTACGCAGACTACGTCCCGGAATGGGCCTCCGCGGATCTGCTCCATAGTTTCCTCGAACGGTGTGGTCGCGCAGTCCACCCCGATGGCCGGATTGCGTTTGTCACAGCCGATCGATGGCTGCTGAATTCGGGTGCCGCCCGTCTTCGGAAGTCACTCGGCGAGCGGTTTTGCATTGCACACCTTGAGCGGCTAGAGGGTGACCATGTCTTCTACCGGCCAAAACATCGCAAGGCTGGTTCGCCTCCGCGCATTCATCCCGTGTCAGTGGTCCTGCAGGGCGGATCCGCGCGCGGTCTTCAGCTCTCCGAGCAACCGATCTATCCGGGCGTCGACGTGACCCGGTATGCCGGCTACAAGACACTGGGCGAGTTCGCCACGGTCCGCATCGCCCCATGGCTCGGCACCACCGGCGTGTTCGTCGTAGACGCATCGACCGCCGGCAGGCTACCGGCAGAATATCTTGTGCCTGCTGTGGACACGGACGATATCGTTGACGGGAAGCTTGGGGAGCCGACACGCTGGGTAATTCGCACCACGCCGCGTACGCGGCCGTGTGACGAGATCATGGAGCACCTCGCAAGCCAGATGCACCGGATGGCCGCCCGCGGTCGCAATGCCAAGCTCTGGGTACCTCCCGAGTCCACGGCGATGGATATCTCGCGTGAGTCGCTGCTCGTGCCGCGTATCGCCACGTCACCGAAGTCCGTGCGCGTGCCCCCAGGCGTACTCCCGATCAATCACAACCTCAGCATTGTCGCCGGCACCGAAGAGCAGCTCGCAGTCGTCGAGGAAGCGCTCGCATCTCCGCTTGCGGCACAGTGGGCCGCTGATCATTGCCCGCGCCTGGAGAATGGCTACATGTCCCTTACTACTCAGCTGCTGCGCAGAATGCCGATGTCGAACGTACCCGTCTGACGACGTCGCCTACGTTGTACGCCATAGTAGTACAAAAGCCCCTGCAAAAGATGCAGGGGCTTTTGCTTTGGTATCCTGATAAAGCTCACCTTTCCTGAAAACGCTCACCTATCTGATGCCGCACCGGGTCCTGACCGGGCCCGGTCACTGACTAGTCGGGCAGACCAGTGTCCAGCCGGGGCGCGACTATCGCGCCCCGGATAACGTTACACGCGCATCGAGCTCCGCTCGACTGCGCGTTGTACCTCGAAGAAGTGTCGCTCCGCGGCGCTATCGCTTGCTACGCGAGGTTGCGCTCGCCGCGCGGCGTTTCGCTTCGCCGCGGACTCCTCGTGCCGAATTCCCGTCCCCCTCATTCGCCGTCCTTTTCTCGCGATCGTAGCCACAGCCTGCACTGCGTCAAGGCGCGCGGGGCCGTGTCAGTCGCTGCGCTCCATCCCGCCCCAGCA